>JAUSTR010000002.1 GCA_030812955.1 Bacillus alveayuensis | reverse complement strand
ATATTTTCTTTAACGCTTGCCCGCAGTAATAACGCATATCTTTCATAAAGTTTCTGTACTTGCCTCTCAGAAATTTTCACTTCTTTTTCCGATAATATAGTAGCTATCTCAGATCGAGTCTTATGTTCTTTAAACCGTAAATATCCGATATATGCGATGACATCCATTCCATAAGTAATGTGCTTCATACTTAATTGTTCGGCTTCAGCTGAACGATATACGGTGTCATTAGAACAGGAGTTATTCTCACATCGGTATCCTAGATTTATGATTTTAAATTCACCTTTTAGGGTAGAAATTGTTTTTCTCCAAACAGGGTGACAGTATACTAATTTATTACCACATTCTGGACAATTAGTTATCTCGGGTCTAAAGTATTTTGATTCGATTGGATTTAATCTATTTTTGGTACGCATAAATAATCACCAACTTAAATAAAATTCAGGTCTATTATAACCTAAATTTAATGTTGGTGTTATTTATTCCGTCTAAGTTTTTTTTACATTATTCATTCAATATTTTTTTTCAAAATCCTTTTCATTAGAAAATGTGTCGTCTAAAAAGTTCTTCTTTCATATAGTGTTATAAAAGATTTTTACAGGAGGGGAATAACATAATCATGAAAAATGACACATATTATTCTTTTGGCCCATTTTGGTATTACCGAACACATCCTGATGTTTATTATCGTTATCGCCAATATCCGCAAGTCAATCCATCAATCTTTCATCAATCCGCATCTCTTACACAAAAATTGCTAGAAGAAGCGAACATATTGCTCCAACAATTACAGCGTAATGACTTTGCTTATCAAGTCATGATGTATGCACAAAAGTCACAGCAAAAAGAGGTAGAAAAACTCCTTCAATCAACAGGTGTAAAGGCCCGTATTGAAACAAACTTTAACCCAAATGGAATTCACATTCATTTAATACGAAAGAATATTGATTGCTGCCGAATCATTCTCGCTTTGCGCTGGGGATAAATATCAAAATAGAAAAATGAAATTATAGTTGATTGATCAAGTAAAAATTGTTACAATATTTTCTAAATTCATAAAGAACGGAATTTAAAGGGTGGAGAAGAAATGCCTAAGCAATTTGAAATACATATTAAACTTGATCATTTACTGAAACAGCGAAGAATGACGAAACGTGAATTAGCAAGAAAAGCAGATATACGACATACGCTCGTTTGGGAAATGTGCCATAATAAAACAAAGCGCCTTCCACTAGATAAACTAGCAAAGATTTGCTCAGTTTTAGAAGTTGAAATCCATGATATTATTGAGCTCGTTGAAAAGAAAAAAAATGCTATATAATTTAAACTTTCTAAAGAGGGCGAAGTTCCAAAGAATGCAAGCGTTTGCGGACAGTCTTAGAGCAGGGCTTACCGCCCTGCTCTCTTTTACATTTCATAAACCCATTGCATGATCTTGCTTGTTAATTGAATTGCTACTTGTGGCTCGACATGCTTTTCTAATGATTTTGCTAATCGCATTGACCGTTTCGTTCGATCTTCTACATAAGGAATGACCGTTGACCATTCTATATCGGGGATGGCTACCATTGTATATTCTTCTTTTTTGTTTTCATATAAGTAAACATTTGTAATAAGTTTCCCGTCATTTTCAATATTCGCTTTACGAATTTTCATCTTCTATCACTACCTCTACTCCTATGATCTTTTTCTATTATTAATATAACAAATTTATTCTTAAAGAAAGGCTCTTTTCTAAAAGATTGTTGCTTTACAATCATAGCTTTTCAACTGTCCAGGCAAGCGGCAACATATACGAAAACAACCTATAAAAAACAGGTTTAATATCTTATTTGTTCAATAATTGAGGTTGATCAGAAAGATTAGGGCTTGTTTCATTCGCTAAATTTCGCCCATTCACCATGTGCAGTCGATCACCTGTATTAAAGGCTCCTGATCCAAAAGCGGTTTTTAAGGTAGCTTTCGGAGAAATGGAAAATGTATCGCCAAATTTAACTGAACCATCTCCTATCTGTTCGATTTCGATCGCTCCAACAAATGCTGGCATGCTTATTCACTCCTTATAAAGATTTTCCCGTATAAGCATTTCAATTTCAGTAAGAAAACAGAAGGTAAAACTAGAATAATGCTTTTTTTCGCCTATTGTTTTACATATATATGCTTATTTTTCCATTTTGTGAAAAATCCCAATATAAAATGTACTAGGGTTTAAAGGAATTATCCCAGTTGTTTATGAATATATGATATTAATGATCAAAAAGGAGAAATACCATGTTTAGATTATCTGTTGATGAAAATACGTATATTCATTTAATACAAATTCAGCATGCGAATGAGCTGTTTGAACTCATTAATCAAAACCGTAAGCATTTACGGCGATGGCTGCCCTGGGTTGATAATATGGTTTCACCGATGGATTGCCATTCGATTATCCCTATGTGGATCGAGCAGTTTGTAAAAAACAACGGTTTTCACGGAGGCATTCGTTATAAAGAAAAGCTTGTTGGCATGATTGGACTTCACTATATAGACTGGCAAAATCGCAAAACGAGTATTGGCTATTATCTGGCCAAAAAATACGAGGGAAAAGGGATTGTTACAAAAAGCGTCTCGACAGTTTTACACTACATTTTTGAGGAATTACATTTAAATCGAGTAGAAATTCGCTGTGGTGTTAACAACAATAAAAGTCGAGCAATACCAGAACGCCTAGGCTTTCAGAAGGAAGGGGTTTTACGAGAAGAAGAATGGTTACATCATCAATTTCACGATATCGCTTTGTACAGTATGCTGCAAAAAGATTGGCATATTCGAAAAAATCATATGTGCTGAAAACAGAGTCATTCAATAGAAAATCCACCTCATCCTTTTCGGGGGTGGATTTTAAACAGATTTTTTTAAAAGCTTGCGAAATGGTTGAACCTTATGATCTAATTGTTTGATCTTTTGTAACGCAACATCTTGGTCAATCTGCTTATAATGGTGTTGTCCTTCAGGCTCTTCATCCATTTCATCTGCCATTTTCACAACACGCTGTAAAGGGTTTTGATTTAAATTCCCTTCAGGCAAATACGAATCTGTATGCAGCAATATCGCCAAAGCAATTTGCTTCGCCTTCTCTGGGTCTTCACCAAGTCGTATTAAAAGCTTATGGGCACGCTCAGCACCTTTAATGGCATGAATATCATTTTTTCGATACTTTTCATAATCCCATTTGCCATTTGTAAACCACTCATAATGTCCGATATCGTGAAGTAATGCAGCTTTTGTTGCTAAATCTGGACAAACCCGTTCTTTTAACGCTAAATCGTATGCATAATATGCCGTTTCGATCGCATGAGCCATCCCTGATCTTTTCAAGTACTTTTGGGCAATTGGATGGGTGAATATATCCACTAACGTCACCTTTTTCACATCCATCCCTCCTAAGTTTTTCCTTTTAGATTATCATATGTATTTAAAGAAAGCAATGATTACGTACATTTGAAAATGAATAGAATGATTGAAAAAGAAAAACTTATTTTGCCCAGAAAAATCCGATTCAGTAGTTTACGAACACCCTAACTTTGAGATGAATATATTTTAAACACTTTTAAATTCTTTCCTTTTTAATTAAGTAGAGATTTAATATCATATACTTTCCCGCTTTCAACATTTCCTTGTAATAATGTTAATAATTTACTTGCGACAAGCTGTGGCGAGCGAAGCATCCCTTTTTCATAGTAGTTTTGGAATGTTTTGACTTCGTTAAAATCTTCCACTTGTGAGGTACGAATCGTTTGCTGCATGTCTGTATCCATGATCCCTGGTGAGAAGGCGATAGCTTGTACTGGAAATGATTCATTTTTTTGCTCAAAAGCCAATGTTTTCGTAAACCTTTCTAATCCTGCTTTCGTACTGCTATATGAGCTCCAGCCATGAACGGTACGATTAGCAGCACCTGACGTTACATGTACGATGACTTTCTTACCAGCAAAAGAACGTGTACGTTCTACAAATTGATTAGCAAGTATCATCGGTGCTAATAGGTTGACATTTACACTTCTTACTAGCTCTGTATGATCCATTTTTCCGACAGGCTTAATAGGTTCGATTACCCCTGCGTTTTGAATGAATGTAATAGATTGGGCATCCTTTAAGCGAATATGTTGAAAAACCCTTTCCATTAAAGGAATCAAATGTTCTACCACTGATAAATCTTCCGTTTCAAATAATAGCGGAACCCGATTATCATGCGCTTCTTTTAACAATTTTTCATTTACGGTTCTTGAAATAGCGATAATCGCATTCTCCTCATGAAATAAGCTCTGTACGATTGCCTCTCCCAATCCCTTCGAAGCACCAGTTATAATATAGTAATTCATATTCGAGTCTCCTTTTTATTTCTTCTCCTTTCTATTTTAATAAAAGATTTAAGAAAGAAAAAGGAGAAGCATCTAGGCCTCTCCCCGAACATTAGCTAGCTTTTCTCATCTCTCCTCGACGATAATGTTTTTCAAAAAAGTCATTCGTTTCATCCACAACTACTCTCCATAATAGAAGCAGCGCAACTAAGTTTGGAATCATCATAAGTGCATTCGCCATATCTGCGAACGCCCAAACGAGAGATAAATTTACGACGGCGCCTAAACCACAAGCAAGAATATAAACAATGCGGTAACCTATGATCCCTTTTGTCCCTACTAGATATTCAAAGCATTTTTCACCATATACATACCAACCAACGATCGTAGAAAATCCAAAGAATATGACAGAAAAGGCGACAATATATTCACCAGCCTTCCCTAATACGGAAGCAAAGGCGGCAGATGTTAAAGCACCACCATCTAAGCTTGGGTCATGAGCTGCTCCTGAAATAAGACCTCCTGATGCATCCCAAAACCCTGTAATGACCAGTACTAGTCCGGTCATCGTACAAACAATAATCGTCACAATAAATGTTCCAGTCATGGCAACAAGTGCTTGTTTAACAGGATGGTCAGCTTTTGCATTTCCTGCAATTAAAGCAGCCGTACCTAATCCTGCCTCGTTTGAGAAAATACCTCTTGACACCCCACTTCTCACTGCTTCCATAACTGTAATTCCGACAAAACCACCTGTTGCAGCAACAGGATTCAATGCATAATGAAAAATCATTGCAAATGCTGGAATAATTTGATCATAATGAATGGCTAAAATTAGTAAGGAGCCACCTATGTATAATACCGCCATAATCGGAACAAAAAATCCAGCTACTGTACTAATGCGCTGAATTCCACCAAATACAATGAAACTAGTTAATACCGCTAAAACGATTCCAGTTATCCATCCATTAATGGCAAAGCTGTCTTTAACCACATCAGCAATGGTATTTGATTGCACACTGTTTCCAATTCCTAATGCAGCAAATGCACCGAAAACAGCAAATGCAACAGCTAAAAAGCGGAACTTCTTCCCTAAACCACGTTCAACATAGTACATCGGTCCACTAGAATATTCTCCATGATCGTTTTTGACGCGGTATTTCATCGCTAGCAGAGCTTCCGCATATTTTGTCGCCATTCCTAATAAACCGACTACCCACATCCAAAAAATAGCTCCAGGTCCCCCTAATGTGACCGCTGTAGCGACACCAGCAATATTGCCATTGCCTATCGTTGCTGCGAGTGCCGTCATTAATGCTTTAAAGTTGCTTACATCTCCTTCAGCTTGAGAAGATTCCTGCTGATTTGTAAATCCTAACTTAAATGCAAAAATTAATTTTCGAAATTGTAGTCCTTTGAGAGCAATGGTTAGAAATAAACCTGTTCCAAATAATAGAATTAAACTAGGCGTTCCCCAAAGAAATCCATTTATTTTACTGAGAATATCCATCATGAAATAAAACCTCTTTCTATCGTTTGTTAACGCTTTCATTCAAATAATATAATAAAATTTTAAATAAAATTTGTATTTGTTAATTTTCAAAAAAGAAAACAATAATTTTTGTTAAATTCCACAATGTTAATTATAATAATATTAAAGGATTTCATCTGTCAAAGGTTATTTGTTTTATTAATATATCTTTTAGAAACAGAAGTTCAATTGAAAGGGTAGAAGTTTATGAAGGATCCTTTTAAATATAGTTTTGAACGTCTCGAGGATATTGCGGAAAGAATTAGTGAAGTTCTCGAATGTCCGATCACAATTGAAGATGTAAATCACCGTCTTTTAGCATATAGTACCCATAACGATTGTACTGATCCGGCACGTATTTCCACAATTATTGGACGCAGAGTTCCTGAAAAGGTCATTAATAATTTATGGAAAGATGGTATTATTCAAAAGCTATTGCAAACAGATCAACCCATTAGAGTGAAACAAATTGATGAAGTTGGACTTGGAAACCGTGTTGCCATCTCCATTTGGAGAAATAATGAGGTTTTAGGATTCATTTGGGCTTTAGAAATCCAAAAAAGACTTTCAGATGAAGAATTAGAACTTTTAAAAATGGCGGCACAAGCTGTCAAAAATAAACTATTAAACTTACAAGCTCGGAAAACAAAAATGGAAGAAAGAAACCAGGAGTTTTTCTGGAAGCTTCTCACTAAACATATTTCATCACATGAAGAAATACAAGAAGGATTTCAAAAGCTGCACTTGCCTATTCCCTCGGTATATTCTGTTATAATTCTAAAATTTCAATCTGAAATAACAGACTCTATTGAAAGACAGCTTCAATATTTGTTAAAAACGACTCAAAAAGTCCATCCATTGCTTTCAACAATCGATTATGATCAGATGATCATGTTCATCTCTCCTAAAGGAGTGCAGCCTTTACAAGATTTAAAGATGTTTTTACAGTGGATTGTCACACAGTTAAAAGAACGCTTCATGATCCAAAAGGTGAAAACAAGTATTGGAGGCATTTATACAGATTTAACAAATGTTGAAAAAAGCTATCGAGAAGCGTTATCCGTTCTTGCGATTAAAGAACGGTTTCCAATGGAAACAGAAGGATTAGATTCCTATTCAGAATTAGGAATTTATCAATACTTGGACATATTTTACGAAAAGCGCAAAAAAGATGGTTTTGTCAATTATTCTTTAAACAAATTAAAGGAGTATGATCGAGCGCATCATACAAACCTTGTTGAAACGCTAGAAGTGTTTTTAGATCATGACAGTAACGTCAATGCTGCTGCCAAAAAGCTAAATGTTCATGTTAATACACTTAGCTATCGGTTGAAGCGAATGACGGAAATTGCGGAAATCGATTTGAATAATCCGAATCAAAAAATGACCATTTATTTGGATTTAAAAATTGATAAAATGAAAGATTTGTAAACAAGTATGAACAAAAGCGCGGGGCGTTCGCTAAAGCGGCGTACAAACTAAGACCTTTCAGTAGGAGATAAAGGAAACTCAGGCGATCGTTGAGTCGATGTTGACTTATCGTACAGATGAAACGGGAAGTTTGCTAGCCGCTAACGCCCGGAGCTAGACAAAAAACCAACTATGAACAAGGTTGTCCACAAGTTGTAAATTTATAATTTCCTAAACAATAAGGAAAAGGCATTTGTGAAAAATCACAAATGCCTTTTCTTTCATTCTTTTTTTTTCACGAAGCAGAATCACAAAATTGAAACTATACTAGAATTACATTCAATGTAATCACTTTCAAATCATAAGGAGGAAAGGTCACATGATTATTGGTGTGCCTCGTGAAATAAAAAATAATGAAAACCGTGTAGCTTTAACGCCTGCTGGAGTTATTTCCTTTGTAAATGCAGGTCACCGTGTATTGATTGAGAAAGATGCTGGTATTGGAAGCGGTTTCTCTAATGAAGATTACGCCCAAGCTGGTGCTGATATCATAGAAGATGTAAAAAAAGTTTGGGAAGCAGACATGGTCATGAAAGTAAAAGAACCGCTTCTTGAAGAGTATGGCTACTTTCGTGAAGGATTAGTTTTATTCACTTATTTACATCTTGCTGCTGAACCAGAATTAGCAAAAGCATTAAAGGAAAAAGGTGTTACAGCTATTGCTTATGAAACGGTAACAGAAGGGCGTTCTTTGCCATTATTAACGCCAATGAGCGAAGTTGCTGGTCGCATGGCAGCTCAAATTGGAGCACAATTCCTACAAAAAACAAATGGCGGTAAAGGAATCCTTCTTTCTGGCGTTCCTGGTGTAAACCGTGGCAAAGTGACCATTATCGGCGGTGGTGTCGTTGGTACAAATGCAGCTAAAATCGCTGTTGGTTTAGGTGCAGACGTAACCATTATTGACCTAAGTGCAGATCGTTTACGCCAATTAGATGATATTTTTGGAAAAGATATTAAAACCTTAATGTCCAATCCATTTAACATCGCACAAGCGGTTGCTGAAGCCGATTTATTAATCGGTGCTGTTTTAATTCCTGGTGCTAAAGCCCCTAAACTTGTAACAGAAGAAATGGTTAAAGCGATGAAACCAGGTTCGGTTATTATTGATGTTGCCATCGACCAAGGCGGTATTGTAGAAACTATCGACCATGTTACGACACATGATCACCCTACCTATGAAAAACATGGTGTAGTCCATTATGCCGTTGCCAATATGCCAGGTGCAGTTCCACGCACTTCAACTATCGCTTTAACAAACGTAACTGTACCATATGCACTGCAAATCGCAAACAAAGGTGTTTATAAAGCCATTGCAGAAAATAACGGCATAAAATCTGGCGTAAATGTCGCAAACGGAGAAATCACTTTCGAAGCTGTTGCTCGTGACCTTGGCTATGAATACGTTCCCATTGAAAAAGCTTTGGAAAAAGAATTAGCATCCATTTAATTTTTAAAAAGGTGTTCAACAGAGATTGAACACCTTTTTTCATTATTTTATAGAAAAAGTTGATATTTTTTATGGAGCATGTTCATTCTTTTTTGGCGTCCTGTTCGATTCACAACAACTATTCCTGAAGAAACGAGGATCGTTGCGAAAAATAAATTAAAAGTAAGATGTTCGCTTTGAAGGAATAAAGCAGATAATATTGTACCTACTATTGGAACAACAAATTTATGACACTTTCAATATATTTGCTCAATTAGGAATTACACCCTCCACCACTATCTCCACCTTGACATCCTGAATCTACATAAACAAATACATTTGAAACGTATTCAACATTTTTTAGTGGTAGTGATGGAAATTGGTCAATGGATGAGAGGATTTCTTGTATTCTTTTTTTGGCATACGCTAACTCTGAAATAGAAAAGATTATCTCTTCCATTTTGCAAACAGACAGAATAAGAAGAAGTTCGTCGATATACTTCTCCGTATCTTTTTCATGTAGCACACGGTGTCGAATCTCTTCGATAAGGCTTGTTCTTTGAGAATCATCCAATATTACGTGGTCAACATATGGAAAAATAGAAAGAAATTTTTTCTTTCTCCTTTCTAATACTCCTTTTGCCATTAACTCTTCTTCTAGTTGTGTTCGCAACTCATTTTTTTCATATAACATGTTTAAAAAGTAATCCTTTAATTTATAACCATTTGGCACAAGGGTGACATGTTTTTGCAGTTTTCCTAAAAAGGAATGGGGATGCATTTGATAGCTTTGCAAATAAATTTTTTCCTCATCGATTTTAATTAATTGAAGGTGTTGCAAATCTAGAAGTCCAGCTAAAATCAATCCACCTTCTAAATAAGGGTAAGATCGGTGGTCCTTTTTAGAATCTATACTTAACAAATAAAACTGTTCACAAAGGAAAGTTTGTTTCATGATCCATCACCTGCTTGAATTTTTATTTTAGAACCTTTTTATACTTTTCTAAGTAAGCTTCCTCCTCCTCCTTTGTTAAAACCCCAGTTGCTTTGCCCACTGTACCTCCTTGCAGCCTCCAAATCTCATTATGATCTTGATCTGCTTGTGAAAAGTCGCCATTTTTCCATCTTGATAAAATATCAAGGTATAATTCTTTATGTTTATAGTCTCCGTTTTTGACAACGTCGATTAAAAACTGAATTCGTTCCTCTGTTATAAAATAATGAATCCATTTTTCATCAGCTTTTACTTTTTGATGGGACATGCCGTGTATATAGTTTTGGATATCTTTTTCTGACAAATCCACCCCTTTATCACCAAAAGGATTTTCGCTTATTTCAACTTGAACATTTACTTCCTGAGAAGAAGGTGTCTTTTCGGACTTGAACTCTTTTGTATTTTCAGACCTAAACAAATCCAAAAAAATATATGTAAGGATGCTCACACAAATAAAAACCGAAACAGCGATAGATGCCATAGCTTTATGCTGTTTCAACCAAAGCATTCTCTTCCCCCCCCCTTTTTTGCTCATTTTATCCTGTGACAAATACCCGTTTCAATCATATCGTACATTATAACAGAGCATAATATTGTCAAATTTTGAAGAAAAATAGTAAACTATTTTATAACGTTTAAAAACAATAAAGCTTGGCGAAACCAATAATAAATAAGCTCGGATGAGGAGGAACAATGATGATTGCGTTAAAAAAATATTTTTTAAGTGAAAAAGAACGGGAACAATATGAACAAAAGCTATTGGAAGCTTATCCCCAATTTATGGAGAAAATTTATCATCTCGATGATGAGGAGTTATTGGAGCAATATAAACGTCTTGAACATTCTTAAATGAATGTGTAAACGATAAAGGATTTTTTCTAAAAGATGAGCTTTTCGACTGTCATACAAGAAACACGTTTGTGATTTCACGCTATAGCGTGAAATCAATGGTCGAACAAAGGTGATTTGTCCGGCCACGTGCTTTGTTCGGTTCATCGACAGTCGAAAAGCAACAAGTATACGAAAACAGCCATTATAAAAGAATTGCTGCTATCCAGCCAAATATCATTAAAGGAATGTTGTAATGAATAAATGTAGGTACACATGTATCCCATATATGATTATGGCGCCCATCTGCATTAAGTCCAGAGGTAGGTCCTAATGTACTGTCTGAAGCAGGGGATCCAGCGTCTCCTAATGCACCTGCTGTTCCCACGATAGCAATCGTCGCCAACGAACTAAACCCTAATTCCAAACAGAGTGGAACGAAAATCGTAGCAATAATAGGAATTGTTGAAAATGATGACCCAATTCCCATTGTAATCAATAAACCGACAGCAAGCATTAATAAGGCTGCTAATGATTTGTTATCGCCGATCCATTGTGCAGAAGCTTGAACTAATGATTCAACTTCACCTGTTTCTTTTAAAACATTGGAAAATCCTGAAGCGGTAATCATAACAAAGCCAATAAAGGCCATCATTTTCATACCTTCTGTAAGTATATAATCGGCGTCCTTCCATCTTAATTCTCCACTAGCATATATAACAAGAATACCGGCAAGAGCTCCTAAAATCATTCCATTTACTTCTAAAGCTTGAGATAAATATAATTGAATAGACAACGACACAACGATCGATAAAATCGCCATGATAATCCCTTTATTCGTGTAACGACGATTGTTTTCGCTATTCAGATCTTGATTAACGTAATTTCTTGGTTTGCGATAACTAAAGAAATTAGCTATTATTAATCCAATTAACATCCCTGCTACAGGAATTAGCATAGCTGTTGGAATATCGCTTAAGCTAATCTGTAATCCGCTTGCTTCCATATTGTCTTGAATGATTTGATGATAAATTGATCCAAATCCAACTGGAAGCAAAATATACGGTGCCGTTAAACCGAACGTAATGACAGTTGCCACTAATCGACGATCGATCTTCAATTCATTAAAAACTTTTAATAACGGAGGAATGAGCACCGGAATAAAGGCAATATGCACCGGAATTACATTTTGGGAAAAAATTGAAACAATTAAAATAATGAATAAAATAAGTGCTTTTGAAAGCTTCTTTTTCTGTGAATCTCCGTTTCTTCCAACCATTCGTATAGTCCAATCAATCATGGCATCAGGGAGACCGGTTTTCGATATGGCAACTGCATAGGCTCCAAGTGCAGCATAGCTTAGAGCAACAGTGGCATTATCACCAAGACCTTCTGTGAAAGCTGAAATGGTAGCTTTTATATCAAGCCCGCCAGCCAATCCGCCTACTAGTGCTCCAATCACGAGCGCAAACATGACATTTAATCGTAGTAAACTCAATACCAGCATACATAATACAGCAATGATGACAGCATTCATCTAGAAGCAACCTCCAATAATTAATACTTTAGTTTGCTAATATGTTAGAGAATTAAAAACAACAGTGCTAACTTATCATATGCATGCCTTTTGTGTCAATAAAATGCCATTTAATCGATATATTAAATATTTTCAAAAAATAGAAGATCGATGATTGAAGCTTAGGCGTACGGCGTCTTTTTAAAAAAAGAGAATTGTTTTTGTACGAGCTTTCCCGACAATGCGATTGAACTCTCTGCTGTCAAGTAAAAGACTACTTTGTGCGAAAAAAGAAGCTGTCCCAAGAAGCATCATACCTCTGAAACCGTCATTGAATCAATGAGCAATGTGTGAGGTCAGACACTTATCGGACAGCCTTTTAACATCTCTTATTTCATCGGTTTAAAATTCTCCACAAAAAAAGCTAACGTTCGTGTCATAACACCTGTTGCACCTTTTGGACCTAGAGAACTCCCATTAGATGTTGTGGCAGTACCAGCTATATCTAAGTGAATCCATGGTGTATTCTCAGCAAATTCAGCTAGAAAGGCCCCTGCCATAATCGCATGTCCTTCCCGGCCTGGAGAATTATTTAAATCCGCCATTTTACTATTTCTTACTCTTTCTAGATCCTTATCAATAATCGGAAGCTGCCAAATTCGCTCTCCGCATTGCTTCGAAGCTTTTAAAAATTGAGCAAACATCCCTTCATGATTCGTCATGGCCCCTGTCGTATGAGTTCCTAACGCAACAACAATTCCCCCTGTTAATGTTGCAACATCGATAATATAATCCGCTTTATGGTGCTTTGCATACGTAATCGCATCCGCTAATGCTAATCGCCCTTCAGCGTCTGTATTTATAATTTCAATCGTTTTACCACTCAGTGATGTAATCACATCGTCTGGCTTCATCGAACTTCCACTGATCATATTGTCGGTAGCAGGAATGACGGCTACAACATTTTGGGCAGGACGTTGTTCACCAATAATCTCCATAGCCCCTAACACAGCTGCTGCACCAGCCATATCTGTTTTCATATTGACTAAACCGTCTCGAGGTTTAAGTGAATAGCCGCCAGAATCATATGTAATCCCCTTTCCTACAAGAGCAATGACATCCTCCCAATTTTCTTTTCCTTGATATTTTAAAACAATCATTTTCGGCGGCTCATCAGATCCTTTATTAACCGCTAATATTCCACCCATTCCGATCTTTTCCATTGTTTCCTTTTCGATAATTTCTATTTCAAAGTGATATTTTTGCGCCAAGTCGACAGCGTAACGGGATAATTCTGCAGCTGTTAATAAGTTACTCGGCATATTCACTAATGTTCTTGCCGAATTGGTTCCTTTCCCATAAACAAAACCAATGGACAAATTTTTTTGAATTCCTTCTAAATTCTTTTCCGTAATAACGGTTATTTCCTCTATTTGTTTATCCGGTCCATTTGATTTATGCTTGTAATCCTTTATTTTGTAAGTTGATAATGGGAAAGCTTCTCCTAAAGACAAAGCAGCTTCCAACAATTCTGATTCTTCCTGAACAAATGTATCGAGCGCAATCGCTAGCCTTTGTATTTTTGCTTCTTGAATCGTTTGAAAAACCTTGCCAAATATTTCTTTCCGCAATTCGTTGTCCAATTGCTTTCGTTTTCCAAGCCCGACAAAATAAATGCGTTTAATATTCAGTTTTCCTAACGGAAAGAATTTGGTTATTTCTTTTTTCTTCGTTGAGATATCGCCCGTTTTGATTAAGGTTAAAAGATGTCCATCTAGCTTGTCATCTAATTGTTTGATTATACCTGTTAACGGCTGATTTTTTTGAAATAATCCAACAACAAGTGTTTCGATATATCCTTGTAAATCAAGCTGCGGTTGAACATGAAACAAAAACGGCACCCCCAGTTTGGAAAACATAAAGATTTTTTTAGGCTCTTTTCAAAAGGATTGTTGCTTTACAATAGCTTTTCGACTGTCAAGCGATACGCTTGCTATGTCACTTACAAGCGTGACGTGCACCGAACAAAAGTTGATTGTCGGACATATGTAATTTGTCCGACCTTATGCTTTGTTCGGTTCATGGACAGTCGAAAAGCAACAAAGATTTCGAAAACAGCCTTTTTTTAAATCAAATACCTCTCTTAATATAAATGCAATGGATGTTATTTTGTATGATAAATATGAACGAAAAGTCATATAGATCATTGGAGACAATCTCAACCAAGACAGCTCTTATTATGTTAAGATTGAATTAAAAGTTCAACTTTTTAGACTCTATATAAGACAATAGAGAAAGGATGCTTTTATTACAACATGGAAATACTATTTAATTTTCCGCTTCTATCAGCCTTATTTTCCATCTTTTTTGCACAATTTATTAAAGTACCGATTCAATATATTGCAACGAAAAAAATCGATTGGTCTTTATTAACGAGCACTGGTGGGATGCCAAGCTCACACTCTGCTGCTGTCACCGCTTTATCAACAGCTGTCGCTTTAGAACATGGACTTGATTCTTCCATTTTTGCCATTTCAGCTATATTTGCCATCATAACAATGTTTGATGCAACAGGTGTACGCAGACACGCAGGTGAGCAAGCAACGGTTTTAAATAAGCTTGTAGCAGACTTTAATCGTTTTGTGGAAGAAGCAAAAGTATGGCCGAAAACCGAAAAACAAGAAAAGCAGAAAATGCTGAAAGAATTACTAGGACATCAGCCAATTGAAGTCTTTTTTGGAGGGTTAACAGGCATTTTATTAACATTCATTTTATATTACGTTATGATTTTGTAGGTGATCAAAATGAGGATTGTTTCCATTTGTCCAAGTAATACAGAAATTGCTGTTTGGTTAGGTTTGGAAGATCAGCTCATCGCTTTAGATGATTACTCAGATTGGCCGAAAAAAATCGGGCACCTCCCTCGCCTAGGCCCCGATTTATCCATTGATATCGATCAGCTTGAGCAATTAAAACCTGATCTTGTTTTATCCTCTCTTAGCGTCCCAGGGATGGAACGTAATGTAGAAGAATTGGAAAAAAGAGGAATTCCCCAGCTCGTTTTAAACCCGCAATCCTTAGAAGATATCGCGACTGACATTTTAAAAGTTGGCAAAGCTTGCAAAATCGAAAAATTAGCGCAGCAAAAAGCCAATCTATTTCTAATGCAGCTAGAAAAATATAAGCACTTATCTTCTACAGTAACAAAAAGGCCAACTGTCTACTTCGAATGGTGGCCAAAACCGATTTTCACACCTGGTAAACGAAATTGGTTAACCGAAATATGTGAGCTTGCAGGTGGGAAAAATTGTTTTGGCCATGTAGAATTAGCCAGCGTCCAAACAACTTGGGAGGATGTTGTTTTAAGAAACCCTGATTATATATGCTTAGTTTGGGTTGGTGTGAAACAAGAAAAAATGAACGTTTCTCATTTATTAAAGCGACCAAATGCAGAAAACTTACAAGCTGTCAAGAATGAAAAAATCTATCTTCTTGAAGAGGCCTTATTTTGCCGTCCATCACCACGACTTTTAGAAGGTCTCCAGTATTTGGCGCAAATACTTCATCCAACCATTTATGCAAAAGAATAGACAAAGTCTTTATAAAAGAATTTTTTCAGACTGAATAAAAAACTCATGTCTAGAGGCACGAGCCCGATGAGAAGCGAGGTGACCACGTACGGTACTGAGCATTCGAGGAGGGGGAAGTAAAAGTTGCGAGCGTTTACTGGAAAGTCTGAAGCTAAGCGATTCGCTTAGCTTTTCGAATTTATAATTTTTTGGCGAAATACTTTCATGGATTCATTTTCATTTAATGTTGTTAACTCTTCTTCGCTTAATGTTCCCTTTCCCATTTTGATGACATATACATCCAGCTTTTTCTTTCCCCAATGCTTATACACGTCTTCTACTGTTTCATAATATAAGTCTAGGCGATTTCCTTTAATGGCCCCTCCTTTATCAGCGACAACACCGTAACCATAACCTGGGATAAAAAGAATTGTTCCAATCGGAAAAACATTTAAATCAGCAGCAATGGTTGAATATAAATCTCTTTTTACTTTTACTCCGGAATATGTAATCCCGTAGCCAGGGTGTCCTGGATGCTTCCCTGTTGATTCATAACCTGCCGTATAACCGGTTGCTACAACGGTTTTTTTCGGATATTTCGACCAATCAACAGCATCTTCTAATGTCAATGATTCATTTACTTCTTTTCTGCTTGACGATATTTTTGTATCGGGAACGGGAAGTCTATGTAAAAACTTATCAGCAAATTCCGTCTGTTTCATTTCATAGGTTACGCCTATTTGCTTCGTTCCCCATCGAACAATTTCCTTTGCTTGAACACCTGAAACTGCTTCATACGTTGAAAGTAAAGCGGTTATAAATAAGATGGTCATCAATGTCCTTCGAGACCATGTCCTTATACTTTTCATTTTTTTCCTTTTCACTCCTCTCACATCTAGTCGTTTCCCAAAAATTTAGAAAATATACGTTAAAAATAAAATTTTGGTGAGAGAAGGAAATAAAAAACGATGTATCTTTACTTATTGATACATCGCTAAAACATTTGGTATCCTCGGTTTCTTAACATTTTAATGACAATTCCAGATAAAATAGCACCTAGTAATCCGCTTGCAAGTATTAAAATGTCCGCCACAGCTAAAGAAGTAATTTTATCTCCTAATGCCCCAAAGGAAGAACCTGGGGAACGGAAATAATCAATAAAGCGAACCTCATCTATAATAAATACACATACAATAGGATATATGATTGCCATAATCCATGACATTCGAAGCAACATATTTAATAAAAACCCGATACCAAAAAATAAGACTAAAAATAAAAGCATCGAAATAAGGAGAACAGGTAAGCTCATTGGCATGTCCATCACCTCCAGTACACCATTTTAAGTGTACTGAATGACCGCCTAACAGTCAATCATTCGGCTTGACCTAGTGTGCAATTAAGGTTTTTTCCCTGTTCCTTTACAGCATTGACACGTTTCTGTTCCACCTAATATTAATTGGAAATATCCCTGTCCTTCACAATATGGACAACGTTTTTGTTTAATCTGTGTTGTCGTCATCACAATCTCTCCCTTTTGCTTTTCGAATAATATTATCAAGTTATCGATAAGCAGCAAAGTGAGAGTTTTCGGCAAAAACGGGTATGAAAGCGAATACAAATATAATTTGCTCCGATTTTCTTCTTTTTTCTTATTTTTTGAAAATTTAAAATAAATATAAAAGAGCAAAGGATATGTCCTTTGCTCGTGTTTTTTATCCTTAAAATTAGAATAATTTAAACTTACCTTTTTTCATAACTAAAGATGCGC
This sequence comes from Bacillus alveayuensis, assembly GCA_030812955.1. Classification (GTDB taxonomy): domain Bacteria; phylum Bacillota; class Bacilli; order Bacillales; family Aeribacillaceae; genus Bacillus_CB; species Bacillus_CB alveayuensis. Next base: position 208,717 of record JAUSTR010000002.1, on the reverse strand, counting down.
CACCAACCATATAAAGGGCACGGTTATCGATCATCTTCTTCATAAAGGAAGCTTTAGAGCCAACTAATTTCTTACCAAATACAACACCGACTGCATCGTCTTCACCTAATGAAGCAACGGTTCCTTTAATATCTGGCTTAAACTCAATCAATTCACCTTGACCACGAATTAATGCTGCTAAGTTTTTCGCACAAACCTCACCTTGCTGCATCGCAATTTGTGCTGTTGGCGGATATGGTCGATCTGTTTCTTCATTAATAATTAAAGAGCAGTCTCCAATTATAAATACGTCTTCATGACCTGGAGCACGTAAATCTTTTTCTACTTTTACCCGGCCACGCATCGCTTCAAATCCAGACTCTTCCACAATGCTATTACCGCGAACGCCAGCTGCCCAAATAACCGTTCCTGCTTTAATTTCTTCCGTTTTGTCATCTTTCGCGACAACAATACCATTTTCAGTACATTCCTTAATCATTGTGCCAATTTTAAATTCGACACCTTTTCGTTGCAAGTGCTCAACCGCATACTCAACTAGCTCTGGATCAAATCCTGGTAATGCAGTTGGAGCAGCCTCTACACAAATAATGCGCACTTTTTTATGATCGATATCATATTCACGGCAAAGTTCAGGTACGCGGTTTGCTAACTCACCTAAAAACTCTATGCCTGTAAAGCCAGCTCCACCTACAACAATAGTTAAACGTGTATCATCTTTCACTTCCTCCGTGTTGTAAGTGGCAAATTGATATTCAATATGCTCACGAATTTGACGAGCAGAGTTAATATTTGAAATGGTGAAAGCGTATTCTTTTAAGCCCTGAATACCGAATGTTTCAGGATGGGCACCAAGAGCAATGACAAGATAATCGTATTCAAGCTCTCCATTTTCAAGAATCACTTTCTTTTCATCTTTTTTAATTAATTTCACTGTATCTTGTACAAAATTGACGCGGCTTGTATCAATAACATCTTTAATTTGATAACGGCAGCGATCATGATGCAAAGTGCCTGCTGAAGCCTCATGCAGCCATGTTGTTTCGTAGTGATAATCATGTTTATTGACTAACGTAATGTCAGCCTCATTTACACTCACCATTTTTTGAAGGCGAGTTGCTGTCATTAATCCACCGTAACCAGCGCCTAAAATAACTACTTTAGGTTTTCTCACAGGACACACCAACCTTTTCACTAAATTAATGTTTGATTAAGGAAGGAATCATTCGAATCCTTTACAACAGAAAAAAAGTTTGTGAAGATCTTCACTTTCATTGGCAAAAACATTCAACAATTTGTAAAAATAATTTCATAAAATCTTAACATTATAATTGCCTATAGTCATAATAGCTCTTTATTCGACATTTTTCAAGGTGGAAAATGAGTTCAGAAAAGTCAGCTTATTTCTTTTTAACTGAACATCGCCCTATTATTTTTTTAAATTTTTTTAAAATTCCATCTCCATCGTGAAAATAATTTAAAGATAATTGTATCAATTTATGTTATCATATAGCTTAAGATGCGACATGGGGGGATGTAGTGTTGAAGGAAGACCAAAAAATTTATGATATTACGATTATTGGTGCAGGACCAGTCGGGTTATTTACCGCATTTTACGGTGGTATGAGACAAGCAACGGTTAAAATCATTGAAAGCTTACCACAAATAGGAGGACAACTTTCGGCGTTGTATCCGGAAAAATACATATACGATGTAGCCGGTTTTCCAAAAATTCGGGCGCAAGAGCTAGTCAATAACTTAAAGGAACAAATGGCTAAATTTGAGCAAACCATTTGCCTAGAGCAAGAAGTTCAAGAAGTTGAAAAACAAGCAGATGGTATTTTCAAATTAAAAACAAACAAAGAGATACACTATTCAAAAACAATTATTATTACAGCTGGAAACGGGGCATTCCAACCACGGAAACTCCAATTACCTGAAGCAGAAAAATTTGAAGGAAAGAATTTACATTATTTTATAAATGACTTAAATCAGTTTGCTGGAAAACGTGTTGTCATTTGTGGTGGTGGCGATTCTGCCGTTGACTGGGCATTAATGCTTGAACCGATAGCTGAAAAAGTGACAGTTGTTCACCGTCGGGACAAATTCCGTGCCCATGAGCATAGTGTGGAAAACTTGAAAAATTCAAATGCTGAGATTTTAACTCCTTTCGTTCCTGTTCAACTCATAGGCGATGAAAATATTAATCAAATCGTCTTGGAGGAAGTAAAAGGTGAGCGCAAAGAAGTCATCGATGTTGATGATGTGATCGTAAACTTCGGGTTTGTATCTTCACTAGGCCCAATTAAAAATTGGGGCTTAGAAATTGAGAAAAACTCCATTTTAGTTAACTCCAAAATGGAAACAAACATTAAAGGAATTTATGCAGCAGGAGATATTTGCACTTATGATGGAAAGGTAAAATTGATCGCAAGCGGCTTCGGGGAAGCGCCTACAGCCGTCAATAATGCCAAATCCTATATCGATCCTAAATCTCGCGTCCAACCGATGCATAGTACGAGCATGTTTAATGAGTAGATCGCTCTTTCCTTAAAATTAAGAGGAGAAATATTCAAACAGAAACGGACCATATATTTGGTCCGTTTGTTGTTGTCTATTTTCTTATCACCTTTAACATTCCTCAGGCGTACCAGCATTTGTAGCCGTACGGAATGAAGAGCCGCAACCACATTGAGCGATGGCATTCGGATTATCGATGGTAAAACCTCCACCCATAAGGGATTGTTTATAATCAATTTTCGTACCCTTTAAAATAGGAGCACTTTCTTTATCTACAAGAATGGTAATACCATGTTGTGTAAATTCATGGTCACCATCGTTCTTTTCGTGGTCAAATCCCATTCCATAAGAAAGACCGCTGCATCCTCCTCCTTTAACACCAACCCGTAAAAATGCACCTTCTTCACCATGTTCTTTCATCATATCTTTTATTTGATAAGCAGCAGCTTCTGTTAATGTTATAATATCAGACATCTTCATCCCTCCAATCTGTTAATTTTAAGTATAGCTCATCTCTGTTTCCTACTCAAATAAGTAGGTTTTGCTTGTATCCGTCCGATCATAATGAAGGAAATACTGTCCAATATTTGTCGAATACAATCTATTTTTTGTCGAATACGATCCAAACTTTGTCGAATACGATCCAAACTTTGTCGAATACGATCCAAACAGACCTATTTACTCATAATAATAAGTGCCTGTGCAAACCGTTTCAGCTGGTCCTGTCATGAATACACGGCCATCTTCAGTCCAGTTAATGATCAAATCCCCACCAGCAAGATGAACGACGGTTTCTTTTCCGCGTTTTGTATGGTTATTTAAAACAGATGCTACGACTGCTGCACACGCTCCTGTTCCACAAGCTTGTGTAACTCCGGATCCTCTCTCCCATACACGAAAATGAATTTCTTGTTCATTGACCACTTCAACGAATTCTACATTAACCCCTTCTGGAAATCGTTGATCCTTTTCGACGATAGGCCCTAATGTTGTAACGGGGGCTTCTTCAATATTACGGACATAGAATATAATATGAGGATTTCCCATTGAAACAGTTGTGACATCATATAACTGTCCATTAAATTCCATTTTTTCTGAAATGGTATATTCTTCAGGATTCCCTAGCATCGGTATTTCTTTCTTTTGCAATCTAGGATATCCCATATCAATGGTAACATTGTGAACAATATTCCCTTTTACATGAACCTCTGCTTCTACTAATCCTGATAACGTTTCAATCATGAATTTTCGTTCTTTTACTAGGTTATGCTCATATGCATATTTTGCAACGCAGCGAAGCCCATTCCCACAATTTTTTCCTTCAGATCCATCATTGTTAAAAATGCGCATTTTAACAGGCGCTTTTTCCGAAGGGCAAATAAGAATAAGACCATCGGAGCCAATTCCTGTATGGACGTTTGAAACTTGAATAGCCAAATGAGAAAGCTTTGATTCTTCAATTTGTTCTTCAAACATGTTCACATAAATATAACTGTTTCCTAATCCATGCATTTTAGTAAACTGAAATGTTTTCATGATTTCCTCCCAAAATTTTGTTTTTATTAGTATAAAATGTTGGAAAAAAGTTAACAATATAAATATCCCCCGTTTTTTCATATAAATGAAAAACTCCTTGCTATTTAACGGCAAGGAGTTTTCATTTTAAAGAAAATTAGAGAACGAACATACCTGCAATGGCAGCACTTAGAAGATTAGCTAGTGTACCTGCAATGATCGCGCGAATACCTAATCGAGCGATGTCTTGACGGCGTGATGGAGCAAGCCCACCAAGCCCACCTAATAAAATCGCAATCGATGAGAGGTTGGCAAAACCACAGAGCGCAAAGGAAATGACTGCTACCGTTTTATCCGAAAGATTCGCAATTTCAGGAGCAAAATTTGAATAAGCAACAAACTCATTCACGATTAATTTTTGCCCAATAAAGCTTCCAGCTTGAAGAGCTTCTTCCCATGGAATACCTATGACGAAGGCTAGCGGTGCAAAAATATAACCTAAAATTAGTTCTAAAGATAAGTTTTCAACACCAAACCATCCGCCAATTCCACCTAAAATTCCGTTTAAAAGTGCAATTAATGCAATAAATGCTAATAGCATGGCTCCGACATTTAAAGCTAGTTGCAGCCCAGTTGAAGCCCCTCTTGCAGCAGCATCAATAACGTTAACTGAATGATCGTCATGAGCCATTTCAAAACCTTCTAATGTTTCAGGTTTTCCTGTTTCAGGAACTAGCATTTTAGCCATAACTAACCCTGCTGGGGCAGCCATAAAGCTTGCGGCAAGTAAATATTCTAACGGGACGCCTAGTGCAGCATATCCGAATAAAACAGAACCTGCAACAGATGCTAGACCACCAGTCATAACAGCGAAAAGTTCAGATTTTGTCATATTTTTTATATAAGGCATGACGACAAGCGGCGCCTCTGTTTGTCCAACGAAAATATTAGCAGCGGCAGACATAGACTCCGCTTTACTAGTTCCTAATAATTTAGAAAGAGCACCACCGATAATGCGGATCACCCATTGCATAATACCTAAATAATATAAAACCGAAATTAAGGAAGAGAAGAAAATAATGAGTGTTAATACATTAAAAGCAAAGATAAAACCAGTTTGTTGACTTGGATCAGCTAAACTGCCAAAAATAAAGGACGTACCAGCAGATGCGAAGTTAACGACTTCCTGAACCTTGCTCGTGACCCATTGAAAGGCTTGACGTCCGACATCCCATTTTAAAACAATAAACCCAAAAATAAGCTGGATGATGAGTCCACCTAATATTGTACGAGGATTTATGCTTTTTTTGTTCTCAGACAAAATAAAAGCGATTACAAAAATGACGAAAATACCTAAAATACCCCACAAAATGTTTATCACTTTTTCCACCTCAATAATCTTTTATTGACTATTTTAAAATAACAAGAACAATAAACTCTTGTCTACTACTTTTTTTCTAAATTCCTTTCCAAATTAAAACACATTTGATAAGTAAATACATATAGACCAAAAATTATTTAAATTTTATTTTTAAAGAAAATTTTTAATAAAACATGTTTGATTAATTGCCCAAAAGGACTTGGCCGTTCCTTTTGGGTCTATCCTTTAAAACATTGGATTTTCCTCTAAATACTGATAAATGTTTTTAACAAGTTCCTCTGGTGTCTCCCCTACAACGACTTCGCCATTCACTAATGCGTATAATGATTCGAAGCATTTACCACAATTTCCCAAACAGCTATACTCAACAAGATCAAGATTCGGATCCTTCTCTAATTGCTCTAAAGCTTTTTGTGACCCATTCGCTAAGTTGCTCATACAAAATTCGATAATCGGTTTCACTTTTTTTACCCTCCATAACACATACTTTAACGTATAAGTCAATCACCCGTCAAAGCAGATGAATTTCCATTTATCTCCTTCTCTAATTCAGTTATCATATTATGACAATTTTTTACCCAAAAATGTTACACCAAATTAAATAATACAATAATACATTTTGATTTTTTCCTCAAAATATTGTGATTTAGTGTCAAATTCGTTATACTTTTAATGGCATTTTATATATTATTTTTACTATTTAAATAATTTTTTCGCTGGAAAAAGAGGAAAAAGGGGAAATCCTGAATGAAAAAATTAGTGTTACTTGGCGGCGGATATGGCGGCATGCGAATACTACACCGTCTTCTTCCGAATCAATTGCCAAATGATGTCGAAATTACGTTAATTGACAAGAACCCTTATCATTGCTTAAAGACAGAATATTATGCACTGGCTGCGGGAACGATTTCAGATCAGCATGTACGTGTTTCTTTTCCTGAACACCCACAACTTCATGTTCATTATGGAGAGGTCACAGAAATAGATATAAACAACAAGATTGTTCATTTAAAGGATCAAGAGCCTATTTCTTATGATGACTTAGTAATCGGGCTTGGTTGTGAGGATAAATACCATAACGTACCAGGGGCAGAGGAATATACTTGCAGTATTCAGACGATTGATAATTCACGAGAAACATATAGAAAGTTAAACAATTTAGGTGCTGGAGCAACCGTATGTATTGTGGGGGCAGGTTTAAGCGGTGTCGAGCTTGCAAGTGAATTGCGAGAAAGTCGTCCAGATTTAAAAATTAAGCTGTTTGACCGTGGTAAAATCATTTTATCTAGCTTTCCTGAACGTTTAAGTAATTATGTTCAAAGTTGGTTTGAAGAACATGGAGTAGAAGTCATTAATGGCGCCAATATTACAAAGGTTGAACCAAATGTCGTCTATAATCATGACGAACCTGTTGAATGTGATGTCGTCGTGTGGACAGCAGGTATTCAACCAAACCGGGTTGTGCGAGAATTACCTGTCGAAAAAGACGCACAAGGCAGAGTCGTCTTAACGAAGCATCATCATTTGCCAAACGACGAGCACGTTTTTGTAGTAGGGGATTGTGCAAGTTTGCCACATGCGCCGAGTGCTCAATTAGCAGAGGCACAAGCAGAACAAATTGTGCAAGTGCTTGTGAAACGATGGAATAATGAACCACTTCCTGAAGAGTTTCCTCCATTTAAGCTAAAAGGGGTTCTTGGTTCACTCGGTAAGAAGTCAGGATTTGGAGTGGTAGGCGATCGCCCACTTATTGGACGAGTGCCAAGATTGTTAAAATCAGGAGTTCTTTGGATGTATAAATATCATAACGGATAACTATCAGCATGAAATCACTAAAAGCGGGCATTCCTACATGTCCGCTTTTTTACCTGATTATGATTCTTTTGGTTTATAGCCGTTTTTCTCCATTTCCGCATAAATGACTTTTAAATGAGGATTGCCTTCTCCTACGACGATTCCGTTAATTGACACTAATGGATAAAAATATTCATCATTTAATATTTTTTCAGCTAACTCTTTTTTCTGTTCATCTTCAGGCGGTGAATAAATGTCTATATATTCAATATAAAAAAGTTGTTCTGGGTATTTTCGAGCTAAAGCGGCTTGCAGCCATTCATATGTTTCTTTTGCAGATGGCAAATTGACACAGCTTGGACATAAAACATCCGCCCCATAAACACAAATCTCCACTGGTTTCACCAATTTTATCCCTCCTTAGCGACTTGTTATTTTTATTGTAGTCGATCACAAAGCTTTTTTCTATGAACAATGCATATCCTTAAATATCCATATTAGAAATATACAAAATGTGATACAATGAAATAGATATTCGTCACAAGTGTTGATTATCCATTATTTTACTTAAAATACAGAATCGTATGTCAGAAAAGCTAGAAATAGAGCCATCTCAACTGGTTATTATTGGTTAATCAACACGCCTGGATATTCGTAGCTATTGATTAGATTTTCTATATGGATTTGAATATAATAGAGCTAAGGGAAAGGAGTCGATTCATAATGTCAAATCAAGAAATGAAAGCACAAGTTCAAGAAGTTCTTGATAAACTTCGTCCATTCTTGCTTCGTGACGGGGGCGACTGTGAGCTTGTAGATGTGGAAGACGGTATCGTAAAGCTTCGTCTTTTAGGGGCTTGCGGAAGTTGTCCAAGCTCAACCATTACGCTAAAAGCAGGAATTGAACGCGCCTTACTAGAAGAAGTGCCAGGAATCGTCGAAGTAGAACAAGTATTTTAATATTAATAAACAGAAAGCCGGCAAGATGCCGGCTTTCTACGTATGATTTTCAACTCTTTCATAAAATACTTGGGCGCCCTTTCGCTCAACAAAAAGTGGTGTCACTTCACAATGATCAAATTCTTTTTGGAGCTTAAAAGCGATAAAATCCCCCATCCCTTTCGGTGCAAATGTTAAAATGGTCGGTCCAGCACCGCTTAAAACGGTTCCATATGCGCCGAGTTGTTTCGCTTCCCGTTGTACTTGTAGTAATTCTGGAACAAGCTTGCTGCGATAAGGTTGATGGAATAAATCGAGCTCCATCATTTTTCCTGCTAGCTCCCAATTATTTTGGATGATACTAGCTACTAGCAAATTGCTAATAGCGCTTGCTTTCACGGCATCTTGATAGCGGAATTCCTTCGGCAATGCGTTTCTCGAATCGCTTGTGTATAAATAATAAGGAGGAATGACCGCTACAATATCGACTTGAACATCATCAATCTTTACAAGATCTGTTTCATTTTCACCTATCAATCCAATGACTAGTCCACCTAATAATGATGCACCTGCATTGTCTGGATGCCCTTCAAGTGTACTAGCGAAATGAAGCTTTTCTTTTTCAGAAAGCTGAAGGTTTCCAAGTTTATTGGCAAGCTCAATTCCAGCTGCAATCGCTGCTGCACTGCTTCCTAACCCACGTGCCATTGGAATGTTGCTTTCTACTTTAACATGACAAGGAGGAAGATCTTTTCCATATTTTTCAGCAAGAGAAGCAGCAACTTTATAAATTAAATTTTCTTCTCCTTTTGGTATATCTTGAACCTCTTGGCTAAGCGGCTCAAAAAACCATTGATGCGAAGGAGAAATCGATAATGTTAAATATCGATTTAATGCTAAACCGATAGAATCAAATCCAGGACCAAGATTGGCTGTACTTCCTGGAACTCTAATCTTTAACATTTCGCCTTCTTTCATGATGTCACAACCTCTTTTAAATGCTGTAAAACGGCTTCTTTTTCATTCGGCAACACAACTGGCTTGATAGACGATACATCAATAGCTGTATTCGGATCTTTCAGGCCATTCCCTGTTAAAACGGTAACAACCGTACTGCCTTGAGGGATTTTTCCGGATTTTACATCTTTTAAAACACCAGCAATTGAAGCACATGAAGCTGGTTCTGCGAACACCCCTTCTGTCCGCGCAACAAGTTGATAGGCGTGTAGAATTTCTTCATCTGACACCATATCAATTTTTCCACCTGATTCGTTTGCTGCATTTACCGCAAACTTCCAACTAGCTGGATTACCAATTCGAATGGCTGTCGCAATGGTTTCAGGATTTTCAATGACTTGGTTTTTGACAATCGCAGCTGCTCCTTCTGCTTCAAATCCATGCATTTTTGGTAGTCCTGTTTGATGTTTTTCATGATATTCTTTAAAACCTTTCCAATAAGCTGTAATATTCCCAGCATTTCCGACAGGAATCGCTAAAATATCCGGAGCTTTTCCTAATTGGTCACATACTTCAAAAGCAGCTGTTTTTTGGCCTTCAATGCGATATGGATTAACAGAGTTGACAAGAGTGATCGGCATTTCGTTGCAAATTTCCCGAACCATTTTTAAAGCATCATCAAAATTTCCTTCAATGGCATAAATTTCGGCTCCATACATGACCGCTTGAGCCAATTTCCCAAAAGCAATTTTTCCGTTTGGAATGACAATAATACATCTCATATTAGCCCTTGCTGCATACGCAGCAGCTGCTGCAGATGTATTTCCTGTTGAAGCACACATAATCGTTGTACTTCCCTCTTCTTTCGCTTTTGCCACTGCCATAACCATTCCACGGTCTTTAAATGAACCTGTAGGATTTGTCCCCTCTGTTTTGACATATAATTCAATACCGAGCTGTTTTGACATCTTTTCCAAATAAATAAGAGGCGTATTTCCTTCATTTAAGGTTAATGAAGGAGTGTTAGCTGTAACAGGCAAATATTCTTTATAATGTTCAATTAATCCTTTCCATCTCATCCCCAACCGTTCCCTTCTACGCGATATGCACTTTTAATTTCTTTTACAACATCTAAATCGTTTAATTGCTGTAAAATTTCTTCAAAATCTTTTTTGGAAGCTTTATGTGTGACAATAACAATTTCAGCTAAATCTTTTTCTTTTAATGGGAGCTGAAGAATTTTTTCAAAGCTTACTTCTCGATTTGAGAAAAGAGAGGTAATGCTTGAAAATGCCCCCACTTGATCTTGTACATGAATACGCAAAAAGTATTGGGCAAAAATTTCTTCAGGAGACTTCATTTGCTTCTCGAATTGAGGTGAAACAGCACTTCTGCCGTTTACTCCAAGACGCATATTTTTTAACACGCCAACAAGGTCTGATACAACTGCTGTTGCTGTTGGCAAGCTGCCGGCACCTGGTCCGTAAAACATCGTTTCCCCAACTGCCTCTCCGTACACATAAACGGCATTAAACTCATCATGAACAGATGCCAATGGATGAGAATCAGGCAATAATGTCGGCTGCACACTTACCTCAACTTTATCACCAGTACGATCAGCAATTCCAATTAATTTCATCGTATAGCCAAGACGTTTACTATAATTAATATCTTCTTCGGTAATGTCCGTAATTCCTTTCACTTCAACGTCATCTAAATCAACTTCCATTGAAAATCCTAGTCTAGCTAAAATCGCCATTTTCCGTGCGGCATCTAATCCTTCAACATCAGATGTTGGATCTGCTTCTGCATAACCTAATCGCTGCGCTTCTTTTAACACTTCTTCATACGGACTTCCGAATTTAGACATTTTCGTTAAGATAAAATTTGTCGTTCCGTTCACAATTCCCATCATTTTCGTTATACGATCAGAAGCAAGGCCATCAACGAGACTTCTTATAATAGGAATACCACCTGCAACACTTGCTTCATAAAATAAATCACAGCCGTTTTCTGTTGCGGTTTTCAAAAGTTGTGTTCCATAAACGGCCATTAAATCTTTGTTGGCTGTAACGACATGTTTCTTACGGCTTAACGCTTCTAATAGATAGTTCTTTGTATGCTCAATTCCGCCCATCACTTCAATAATGACGTCGATGTCAGGATCTTCAATGACTTCTGATACATTTGTTGTCAATACGGAAGGATCAATATCTACTTGTCGATGTTTATGAATATTTTGTACTAATACTTTTTTTATTTTCACAGGACAACCGATTAAATGCATAAGCTTATCCTGATGATCTTCGATAATTTTGACTACACCACTTCCAACCGTTCCAAGCCCAAGCAATCCAACGTAAATCGTTTTCACTGTTTCATCTCCCTTTACCGTTTATTTATAGTGAACAATTGTCCTTTTGTAAAAGACATTACCGTGTTATTAGTCATTATAAATACGATCTAATTATTTTACAAGAGGGAATTTTCAGTCCTTAGTTATTGAAAACGCTTCAATACTGTTTTTTTTTCATAGGCTGTTTTCGTAAACTTTGTCGCTTGCCTGGACAGTCGAAAAGCTATGGTTGTAAAGCAACAATCTTTTAGAAAAGAGCCTTTTCATAAAAAACAGGTCAGACCATTCGTCTGACTCATAAGCTATATTGATTGATTGACCGTTCCTTATAAATAATCGACAACATACTTTTTGTTCTTTCATGATGGAGATAGCCAGTGGATTCTCGGTAAATATATTTTCCTTGTTCTCATCGAAAGAAGTGATGAAAAGGAAGAAATATAACGCTCATATTTTCCTGATTCTTGCAGCATTTTTTCTAGCTTCTTTTCATATTCGTCTCTGTATTCTTCTTTTGATAAATAATAATTCTCAATACACTCAAAATAATGAAGAGGAAATAGCAAACGGCTATATACTAACCGCCAAAAAAATGAAGAAAGACGAGCGGTTCGGTCATAATCCTCTAAAAAAGCGGCGTCAAACACTTCGTTATTTTTATCAAATTGATCACGAATATATTCAGCAAGATCTCTCCCTGCATGATCAAAAACCCATTCTGTTGGAATTTTGCAGCCTGGGCTTTTCCATGTTTCAGAAGTAAAACGATGATGACAAATAGTCGCTGCATCAACTGGCTGCGGTTCATCATCAATCTCCGTATCAACAAGGTATTGGATCGCATTTTCACATAAACCTAAATAGTACGGGAATGATTCAACAAACATTTTATCAAAATGATTTAAAGGCTGGATGTTTACTTTCCCTCTCCAAAATACTTCTAATTGATCTAGCCTTTGTTCCCACAATGATTTCCACTTTCCAATCCGATTCGTTTTGGATATTTTAACAGCTAAAGTTCGGCCTTTTTGATGAAATTGAGCTAAGCTCCTTCCAAGAGAATATACTTTTGATGGTCCGGAGTAAAACGGTACTTGTAAAAGAACAAACTTCTCTTTTTCGTAATAAAAGGAAAGGGTTCCTTGCTTTGTTAATAAAAACATTGCAACATTTCGCTCTTTATTCTCTAATAAATGCTGTCCCATTTGATACATTTCATATAGTTCATCTTCTTCTAAGTGTGAAACCGGAACGATCATACAAATCTTTCTTCTTGTCCGAAAAGCTTTGTACTGTCCATAATCAAAAAATTGTAATACGGTTAATCCAAATGTCTCTTCAATAACATTTTTCATCGTTGTTCCCCCAAAATTTGTTCTTATCATTAAGTTAGTGTCTTTTCCAAATGAATATGAATATTTTTAGCAAACTGAAACAACACTTCCTAATAAAACAATGGTCGTCTTGCGGAAGGCTGTTTTCGTAAACATTGTTGCTTTTCGACTGAATATAAACCGAACAAAGCACGAGGTCTGACAAATATACAATCATGTCAAGCTATAACGTGTCGCAAGCGTATCGCTTGCCTGACAGTCGAAAATTTATCGTATCGTAAAGCAACAATCTTTTAGAAAAGAGCCTTCGGAAAAAATATAAAAAAATCACACATGTTCTAAGTTTTGGCGTATAAAATATTAAAAAAGATTGGGTGAAGCAGATGGAGAAAAAAATGAATCAATTGGAAAAAACAGCCCGTAAATGGCTCGAGGAAAGAGGAGTAAAACCAGAACAAATAGCGGAGCTTGTTTATTACTTACAACAAAATTATCATACTAATTTAACGATGGATGAATGTTTGGAAAACGTTGACCGTGTCCTTAGAAAGCGTGAGGTGCAAAATGCAATATTAACAGGAATACAGTTTGACCTTTTAGCAGAGCAAGGTAAGCTGGAGGAGCCGCTTCAATCGATTATTCTATCTGATGAAGGTTTGTATGGTATTGATGAAGTGCTAGCCTTTTCGATTGTTAATATATACGGTTCCATTGGCTTTACAAACTATGGATTCATTGATAAACAAAAACCTGGTGTTTTAAAGTATTTAAACGATAAAAGTACAGGCATGTGCCATACCTTTTTAGATGATATCGTTGGTGCTATTGCTGCTGCTGCCTCTAGCCGTTTAGCACACCGGGCAGCTAATACCGAATAATTTAAAAAGCATCCTCAGGCGTGTTGATTAACCAATAATAACCAGTTGAGATGGCTCTATTTCTAGCTTTTCTGCCGGAGTCGGCAAGCGAATCTCTTGCCGACTCCGGCAGAAAAGCTTGTGTTCAGCCATACGATTCTGTATGTTTAAGTAAAATAATGGATAATCAACACTTGTGAAGCACCCTATTATCGATGAGGGTGCTTCAGCTTTTTAATTTGACATCATTTTTCTTTATGGTTAAATATAAGGAATCCATTCCTCAAGGGAATCTACGCTATAGGTTGGCTTTTCTTTTTTTTCTTTTAAATGTTCTTTTGTTGTCACTCCTGTATGAACAAGAAGTGTATCAATTCCTGCATTCATTCCAGCTTTAATATCTGTGTCATAGTTGTCGCCGACCATTAGCGTCTCTTCCTTTTTCGTACCAAGAACTTTTAAAGCTTGCTCCATAATGATCGGCTCCGGTTTTCCGATAAATATTGGTTGGACAGTTGTTGAAACGGTAATAACGGAGGTAAGAGAGCCATTCCCTGGTAATAACCCCCGCTCTGTTGGAATTGCAATATCCCCATTTGTAGAAATAAAAGCGGCTCCGTTTCTTACAGCTAGACAGGCTTTCGCCAACTTTTCATAATTAATCTTACGGTCAATTCCAATCACAACAAAGTCGGGATTATCATCCTCAAATGTAAACCCTTTTTCTAACAATGCCTGTTGTATGCCTTCTTCCCCGATTACATAAACTTTTGCATCCTTTTTTCTCCCATAAATAAAATTAGCTGTAGCCAAACTTGTTGTAAATACTTGTGACTCTTCGGCAGGAATTTCAAAGCTAATTAGCTTTTCCGCCACTTGTTTAGGTGTACGAGATGAGTTATTCGTGACAAATAAATACGGAATTTCTTTTTCTCTCAATCGTTTAACGAATTTACTCGCTTCTTCAATTTTTTCCGTTCCTTTGTACATCGTTCCGTCTAGATCAATTAAATACCCTTTATAATGCTTCATTTCGTTTCTCTCCTCTTATAAAAAGGCTGTTTTCGTAAACTTTGTCGCTTGCTTATGACAGTCGAAAAGCTATAGTAAAGCAACAATTTTTGCGAAAAAGCCTGTAAAAATTATATCACATAAAGAAAACGCCTTCTCAAAGAAAGCGTTTCCCAATTTTTTTCGTGAAGCAGTTTTTGAAAAAGTAATATTGGCCCAATCCTTACTGCTTCACTCCTTCAATCTTGATTATTTTCGAAAAGCGGATACTGGTCCTAATTCATTTTCTAAATAAAATCGAATTTGCTCCGGAAAGCGTTTTAAAGCAGCCATTTGTTTTTTGACTGTATGTAGCAGCTCATCATGATTAATTTGCAAATAGTGTTGAACAAGCTGTTTTCGGTGCATAATTACTTCTTTCAGCGCTATTGCATCATGTTCAGCAATGACTTGTTCATCTTGTAAAATGTCAATAATATCTTCAAAGCTTCCTGGATCACGCATAATAAATCCATCAATCATCGCATTTCCAACATCTAATATAGCTTCAATAACCATTTGAACCATTCGTTCTAACGCTTTTTTTTCAACATCCGAAGTCCAGCCCTTTTGTTTTTCAAAAATCGCTAATGTATCTTCTAAATATTTTAACATTTGTTCAATTTTCTCGCGATCGACAAAATACATGAAAATTTCCCCCTATAAATACTATGCATTTTTATTTTATCACATAGTTACGGTTCGTTTACAAATGTTCGAATGAAAATGTGATACAATCCATTTAGAACATTTTTTATGGGAGGTTATCATTTTGGACGAACGCTATTACTTATATGACGAAACAGTTGATGCAAAAGTTCGTTTCGTCAGCTTTATGGGCCATAATGAACGTTTTGATTTAGCGATTATTCAGACAGATCGATACTACGGGAAATACCTTGTTTTAAACTTGCTTAGCGACCGCTTTGCTATCATTGGAGAAGATGACTTAAAGGAGCCTGGATATCTTGAGCATGCATTTCAATTAAGCGACGAAAATGCAAAAGAATTGCGGGAGTTTTTATATGAAATTGTGTAAAACATAGCAACTGTTCATTCTTGCGTCTGAATAAGTTTGTTCATTCGTGGAACGATATGCACGAGAGGAGAGAAAATATATTGGAAGGTGACAGCCATGGGTGATCAAAAAAGAAGACAATACAGCGATTTTTCAAACGTTGAAACGATGCGTAATTTTTTAATTCCCGAAGGCCTGCCAGAAGGTGCTTATGGTTCTCCACGAAACAAATATGAACCGGTAGAGAATAAAAGCTCTCCTTGGGAAGAAGGTCAACAACATTACAGTGCCTTCAATTATGAATTTAGATCCTTTCATCAAGATTTGCCAAGACAGGACCCTGGAAGCCATCCACCCCATGATGATCCTTCACAAAATGAACAACCGCCATATGAATCATAAGTCGAAGCAGCTGCTTCGACTTATACATGAACTTTTTTCAAAACAAAATAGGCACAACCGTAATTACAATATTCATACAAATATTCATCTAATGTGCTAATTTTTGTATCATATGTGGCTTTTTGATTTTGATCATCGTAAAACCCGCGTAATCTTAACTGATTATATCCCCAATCCCCGACAATATAATCATATTTATTTAAAATTTCGCTGTATCTTTCTTTAAACGCTTCTTCGTTAAAGCCATTTTTAAACTCTTTTACTAATTGGTAATGTTGATTATGAATGGTAATCATGAAGGACTCCACCTTTTTCGATGCTCTTTTCTTTTTATGATAAACGAATGTAAAATCCCCATCAATTACTAACAACTTTTTTCTCCCTATTGGTCAATCTATCAATAGGAGGTGTTAAATCATGATCAAATCAGTTTTATCAGCTTGTCTTTTAGGATTATTGTTATTAACAGGCTGCCAGTATGATGACAATGATCTTGGAATGTATAAAGAAAATGGTAATACCATTAACGTTACAGATCGAAATGAATTATACAATGAAGATGATATGAATAATGGAAATGATGATGATGATGCAGGTCATTTCGGTTATGTAAGGCATCAAAAAAGTCCGGTTGCCGGCTACGAAAAGCTTTCTACCGAAACCCCAGCCATTAACCGTGAGCAAATGGCCAATGTTATTAGTACATTAGCCGTTCAGCTGCCAAACGTTCAGGATGTAGCAACACTTGTTACGGATGATGAAGTATTAGTTTGGTATCAAACGAATTCCGATAATCGTTTTGAAACTGCTGATCAAGTGAAAAAGACAGCGATCTCTGTTGTTCCAAGATATTATCATGTGTATGTAACAGATAACCCGAATCTTATTAGACAAATCGAATCTTATAGTCAAATGGATACAGATTCATTGAAAATAGACCGAAGCATAGATAATCTTATTCAAGAAATGTTAAAATCTCCGCAAGGCCGAAAGCTTAACACAGGTGAAAATGAAAATGGAGAAGGCTATGGAGAAATGAATGAAAACCTCGATAAAGATATGAAAGACCGCTAAAAGGAAAAAGCAATCGGAATGCATGTTCGTTCCCCGATTGCTTTTTCTTTTTTCTACGCTTTTGCTTGGCGCTGTTTAGCCGCTTCATTGACTTGCTCATCAGCATGATAAGAAGAACGGACGAGTGGACCTGCTTCTACATGGCTAAAACCTTTGGATAGCGCAATTTCTTTTAATTCTATAAACTCATCTGGATGGTAATATTTTTGAACTTTTAAATGCTTTTTCGTTGGTTGTAAATATTGCCCAATCGTCATAATATCTACATAATTTGCTCTCAAGTCGTCCATTGCTTCAATAATTTCCTCTTTTGTTTCGCCAAGACCGATCATAATACTTGATTTTGTTGGGATATCTGGCTGCATTTCTTTAGCTCTTCTTAAAAATTCCAATGAACGTTCATACGTAGCACGAGCCCGTACTCTAGGTGTTAAGCGGCGCACGGTTTCGATATTATGGTTTAAAATGTCCGGGCGTGCATCCATTAATGTTTTTAAATTCTCGTAAACACCTCCCATATCCGAAGGGAGAACTTCAATTGTTGTAAATGGATTTTTTTTACGAACAGCCCGAACTGTTTCAGCAAAAACAGCAGCTCCTCCGTCCTTTAAATCATCACGCGCAACAGCTGTTATTACGACATGCTTTAAATTCATTAAATAAACGGATTCTGCCACACGTTCAGGCTCTTGCCAATCCAATTCAGTCGGAAGACCTGTTTTAACAGCACAGAAACGACAAGCGCGAGTACAGACGCTTCCTAAAATCATAAATGTTGCGGTTCTCCTTACAGCCCAGCATTCATGAATATTGGGGCATTTCGCTTCTTCACAGACCGTGTGAAGCTTATGGTCACGCATGAGCTTTTTCAAGCCGGTGTAGTTTTCGTTTGTATTTAATTTTATTTTAAGCCATTCAGGCTTACGTAAATATTCTTCTTTTTTTGCCATATGCAAATCACTCCAGTATGTAGTTAATGAACGATCAAAACGAAATGGTGGAAACAAAAATTCAAATACTATAGACAATTTAACATAACGGGAGGTAATGAACAAGGAAAAGCATTTTTCATAATTTCTAACATTTTCTTATAATGAAAAACGCTCCTTATACCAAACTAAACATATGAAATAGTGGGAAAGGAGTTAGCATACGTGTTTTTCAAACAAATGATGATCTTCATTTTACTTATCGCTTTCTTCACTAAAAATATAGAAGCCGCAATACAAATGGATGAAAAAAAACGCAATCAAGAACGGTTAAGTCTTTACAGAAAAGTTGAAGCCATCACGCAAATACCTTGGTATGTATTAGCAGCGGTTGACCAATATGAACGGAACGTACGTCGAGTTCGAAAGGACATTCCAAAAGAAGTAGGCTTAATCGGGATTTATATTCCACCTGAAAAATGGGCAGGGCCTTCCAATCCTCATTATGATGATCAAAGCCCTGTAAGCATTCAGATTTTTGGAGGTATGGGTAAAGATGGAAACGGGGATGGGAAAGCGGATCGGACAAATGACGAGGATGTTTTATATACATTTGCCGATTATTTGTCTTCGTATGGCATTGACCTTGAAAACATAAAAATTGCTTTATGGGATTATTACCAACGTGATAAAACAGTTGGGATCATCATAGGTCATATAAAAATATACAAGCATTTTGGCCATTTAAATTTATTTGAGCATGCATTTCCAGTTCCATTAAAGGCAAATTACAGCTATCGAAGCACCTGGGGAGACGCAAGAGGCTGGGGCGGTAGAAGAATTCATGAAGGAACAGACATTTTTGCTAGTTACGGTGTTCCTGTTCGTGCAACATGCTACGGCATTGTGGAAATGAAAGGGTGGAATCGCTATGGCGGTTGGCGAATAGGAATTCGAGATATCAATAATACGTATCATTATTTCGCCCATTTGAACGGCTTCTCTAAAGACCTTCATGTCGGTCAGATTGTAAAGCCTGGTCAACTGATCGGTTCAGTTGGCAGCTCTGGATATGGTCCACCTGGAACGGCTGGAAAGTTCCCACCCCATTTACATTATGGTATGTACAAAGACAACGGTCGTACTGAATGGTCTTTTGATCCTTATCCCCATTTACGTTTATGGGAACGCCAAGAACGACAAAAATCAATGAAATAAAAAAAGCTGAGACAAAGGACATTTATTGTCCCCTTTGTTCAGCCTTTCGTATTTGAATTAATTTTTTTGGCGACGGGCTTTCACAACAGCATTTGTAATACTAACTGCTAGCCCTCCCCAAATAATGACAACTCCTAAAACCATCATCATAACGGCACTTGTACTCATTATGATACCCCCTTATCTTAAGAGTTTAAGTGCTGAGACTTTTTCTTAATGGAGAATAGGACACCGATCAAAATGGCACCTAAGGCAACACTCCAACCAGAACTAAATATAAATTCACGTGGATAGTCTCCATACTCTGAAGTTAAGTTTGTACGAAGGTTATCAAACATCATATATCCTAACACGGCAGGTGTAATGACCGCTAAGCAAATTCTCCACCATAATCCAAGCTTTATGTCTGAAACAGCATCCGCATGGCTTTGGAAGCTTTTCAGCTCTTTAACAATCCATGCGACCGTAATAACTTCAAACAAACCAGCAAGAGCAACTCCAAAATTATTAATAAAGTAATCAGCAACATCTAAATAGAATAAACCGCCTTGTGTTGCAAATAAAAGGGAAATGATTGCTGCAATTCCTCCTCCAAGAACTACAGATGTTGTACGAGAAACGTTAAACTTTTCTTGAACACCAGCAACATATGTTTCAATAATGGAAATTAAGGATGACAACCCTGCTAGCACTAAACACGCAAAGAATAAAAAGCCGAATAACCCATTTAAAGCAGGAAGCTGATTGATGATTTGTGGGAATACTACGAACGCTAATCCTACGCCTCCTGATACAACTTCTTTTACAGGAACACCAGCTTGAGCTGCCATGAAACCTAAAGCACTAAATACTCCAATACCTGCTAACAATTCAAAAGCTGAGTTACTAAAGCCAGTTATAAAAGCATTGTTTGTAATATCTGATTTTTTTGGCAAGTAGCTTGAGTAAGTAATCATAATGGCAAACGCAATGGATAAACTAAAGAAAATTTGTCCATAAGCAGCTACCCAAACTTTACCATCGGCTATTTTCGTCCAATCTGGTTTAAAGAATGCATCAAGACCAGCTGCTGCACCATCTAACGTGAGGGCGCGAACGACGATAATTAAAAACATGACAACTAACGCTGGAATAAAGATTTTGTTTGCTAGCTCTATTCCCTTTTTTACTCCGGCAATTAATACGCCAAGGGTAATGACCCAAACAATAACAAGTGGAATGATGACACTTGGGACGATGCTCCCCATTTGTCCTGGAGCTTCCGCAAGTTTTAAATATTCGGAAAATAAAAATCCTTCTGTATCTTCTCCCCAGGTTAATTTAAAAGAAAATACGGCATAGGCCATCGCCCAAGCGATAATAACTGCATAATAAGTAGAAATAACAAATGAGATCGCTACTTGCCACCAGCCAAGCCACTCAGTTCCTTTACTTAGCCGAGAGAATGATGTAGGTGCTGATCCCCTAAATTTATGCCCCATTGTAAACTCAAGAATTAACAATGGAATACCTGCGGTTAATAGGGCAAATAAATACGGTAAAAAGAATGCTCCTCCACCATTTTCATAAGCTGTTGCTGGAAATCGCCAAATGTTGCCTAATCCAACAGCAGACCCAACTGCCGCTAAAATAAAGCCAGCCCTAGTTCCCCATTGTGGTCGATTCTCCATAAATTGACCCTCCTTTGATTTTTTCGTTTTATTACGGTTTTCGAAAGTTAAATATTTTCTGATTATTTAACATAATATATACATAGTATATCTTTAATTTATACCATATGTCAAAGACATTTTTTAAAAATAGTATTTTAAAATGATTTTTTTATTGAGCATTTTGTCTCCAAGTTGTTTTTATATATAATTTTCTTACCTTTTAAAATTTTTCAACAACTATAAAGTTATAAAATTCAATGAATGTTATTTTTTTCATATAATTCTTTATTAAATTGTGTAGTAAGAATTGCTATTATTTAAAGGCTGTGTTCGTAAATTTTGTTACTTTTCGACTGTCTATGAACCAACAAAGCACGTGGTCGAACAAATCTCATTTGTCCGACCATCGACTTTTACAATGCCCCTTTTTAACATTTAAGCTGTTTGTTTTGCTCTTTTCACAAAGAACATGGAGAAAAGAACAATGGCAATGATGACAACGGCTAAACCAATGATTGTACTTCCTGTCATTCCTAATACGAAGTATCCTATCGCTGCCATTATACCGCCAATGATCGCATATGGTAATTGTGTTAATACATGATCAATATGATGGCTTCCTGCTCCTGTGGAAGAAAGAATGGTTGTATCGGAAATTGGCGAGCAATGGTCACCTAATACAGAACCTGCAAGAACGGCTGCCATGGCAGGTAACAATAGGCTAATATCCGTTGCTGCCGTTAAATCTCCTGCAATTGGAAGCATAATACCAAATGTTCCCCATGAAGTACCTGTTGCAAAGGCCATAAAAGCTGATAGGATGAAAAGGATGACCGGTAAATAGGAAACATTTAATTTCGATTCTTTTACAAGTCCTGCTAAATAAGTACCTGTTTCTAATTGACCTATTAAATCAACGATTGTCCAAGCAAAAATTAAAATATAAATAGCCGGAAGCATCGATTTCATGCCTTCTATAAATCCTTTTGGCAAATAGCTGCCTTGAATTCCTTTTGCAAAATATATAATCAATGTTATAACTAAACCAAAAATGCCGCCATAGAAAAGGGATTTTGAAACATCAGTGTTTTCAAAAATGGTCAAGATAGTCGCTTCATCTGGAACAGCCTTATAGCCGGTCCAAATCATAGCCGATACTGTTCCAATTACTAAGGCAATAATCGGCCATAGAAGATTGCCAACTGTTCCTTTTTCACTAATAGGTAAGGTATCCTTTACTTCTCCAATTGGCTCTTTATTTGGATCTACAACCTCACCTGTTTCGATTGCACGCATTTCATGTGCTTTCATCGGTCCAATATTAATATTGAACAATGCTACAATAAAAACAATCAATAAAGCTGAAAAAACATAAAAATTCATCGGAATCATGGCAATAAATGCTGACAATGCCGTATATTCACTTACCTGATGTGCAGTTATAATGGTGCCGATAATCGCAATAATGTACGCACCCCAGCTTGAAATTGGGGAAACGACACAAACCGGTGCAGATGTGGAGTCGATAATATATGCAAGCTTCGCCCTAGAAACTTTTTGGCAATCGGTTATGTGACGTGTCACTTGACCGACAGCAAGCGCATTAAAATAATCATCTATGAAAATAATAATTCCTAACAGCGCTGCCGTAATTTGGGCACCAACACGCGATTTCACACGCTTTTGAGCCCATTCACCAAAAGCCCGACTACCTCCGGAGATCGAGATCAACGCTGTAATAATACCAAGAATGAGTAAGAATAATAAAATATATACATTCCACGTGTTGACCTCGCCATCTGACCAAAAAACGGCTTTAAATGCATTGAAAATGGTTACTAACGAACTTCGTATAGAAAATTCATTAATAATCAGTGCTGCTGAAAGAATCCCGATACCTAATGATAATAAGACACGACGGGTTATGAGAACCATGACGATCGCAATAATAGGCGGGATAATTGAATAAATTGTACCAACCATAGAAGATCTCCTCCATCATGAATTTACGGAGGGCGATGTTCGAGAAAGAAAATAACAGAGAGAAGTGAAAATGACGGAAAAAACGGGTAATGATAGAAAATAACTATCATTACCCGTTTGATGTGTAATGTATGTTATCCTCCATCACGATCAGTAGCCCTCCATTATAGGGTCGTCCTATAATGACAGTGTTACCCTTATTCAAGGCAACCCCAGCAAAAAAAGCGTGACGTCTTTTTTTGCTTCGGCGAAAAATCCTTTCAACCATGGTCATCGTTGTCATCCTCCCATTGTTTACTCATATGTTTCGCGCCTCTACCTCATCTAGGAGACAAGGTAAATATTCAATTGTACGTTAAGCATTTTACCAAGAGAGAATCATATTTTCAACTATGGATTTATTGGTAAATCGATGGAAGGATTCGAATTCCCATTTCCATTATAAAATTGCGGCACATCTCCTTGAACGGCACGGAAGGCAATCGGAATTGTATTTTCAACAGTCGTTGTAGAGGTTGCAAATGGGATAACAACCTGTACATTCACGGTTACATGAACAGAAATTTCAATGAGCGCATTATTAATTCCATATGGTTCAATGGATTTCTTTACGTCTGAAACTACATTTCCAATGACGTAAAATCGAACAGGGACCCGTGGACCTAAGTTCCCTAACAATGCATTATTAGTTGCTTGACCAAGTGGGATATAATAAATAATTCCTTCCTCTTCCGGTTCTCCTTCTGTTTCAACTTCAATATCCGGAATGTCTAATACATCAATATTTCCTTTTTCAGCTTCTCGTAAATTGCGTTGAACCTTTTGTGTGATTTTTGCTAAAATACTGTTCACCATTTGGGCATTAAAATCAATGGTTGTTACTTTTCCGTTTTCATCCGTCTCAACAACGATTAGCTTATTGACATCGACCTCATCATTAATTTGCTTATTAATGGCATTATTAATCACAAGAGTAGCAATTCGTTTTGTTTCTGTTTCCGCAACACTGACTAATGTCGGTTCTATTCCTTTATTAATGATCCATAACCCGCCTGCCGTTGAAAAAATAAAAAAAACAAATGTTAATAAAAACACATATCGAAATGGAAGTGGACCTCTTTTGGGGAGACGTCTTCGCTTTTTCAACATAACAAAATCCCCCTTTCCTTGCTATATGTATGCAAAGATGGGGGAGTGTACGCATATGATTTTATCTGTTCATTAGAATTGAAATTTACACCATTTTTAGTAAGGCATCTCTTCCCTTCAGTCCTCGATGAATACCAAGTTTTTCTGCTTCATATGTGACAGATTCAAGAGGAGCTTCAAGTAGCTGATCTATTGTACGAACTCCCACAGCACGTCCAGCAACAACTCCTCGATCTTTTAACCTTTCGTTTAGTAAATGAACATCCAATGCACCACACATAATATACCCCTTTTCGCTCATGACTGCTAAAAAATTCGTTTTCGGGAGATGAATTGTAATGGCTGTAAACGGATGATGATCGATCATAATAGGTTTTAATGTAACCATCCTCATCACTCCTTTCCTATTTATACTTTATGGAAATACAAAGGAAAGGGTGAAATGACAGCTTCGCCCATTTTAGGCTTTACTCAATTTTTGCAGCTTCCATTCCAAAACATCACGGAGCATTTCCGGCATATAATATTGTTTTTCTTTTGCATGACTCAATTCTGGATATAATGGACCAAGTGTAAACATATCAAGAGTTGCGACAGCATACATTCGATTCGGGTCAAGAGGTTTCCCATTAATATTAATCTGTTGGACATGTTCTGCGCCATCATTCAATGTTTTTGCGATCACTTCTGCACCAGAAAAAATCATTCTTCCCATTACCTTGCCACGAAAACCGAGTCCTTTTAATTGAAGCTGCTCCATTTTTTTTGTACGTGCTTGTAAAATCACTTCTTTCAGTTGATCTCCTTTTAGCATAACTTTACAAGGATTTATAGGATGTGGACAAATCCGATGAATATCTCCTTTCGTAACAGGTCCTTTCGGTAAAGATTCAAGTAAAACTCCTGCATTGACCATTGCTAATTCGCCATCACACCATTCTTGAATGGCAGAAGCTAAAAGCTTTGCAAATGGGGAGTCAGAAAACCAATGAACTTCTAATGGCTCTTTTAGCTCTGCAACTTTTTTTTCAAGATGCTTTTTCGCTTTATCAACGTTTCGTTCTAACCATCTTTGTGTTTGCTCATCCTCTTTTGTGAGCTGTTTTATGTCCATTAGCTCTGCCTTTATATGAATTAATTTCCTTTCGCTTACATCAATTGAAAGTTCTACATGTCCAATCCATTGCCCATATTTCCCTGCTCCAGCGAGTAAACTGTTTCGCACATATTTTCCTGTAGGTAATACGTGATGTGTGTGTCCACCAAGGATTAGATGAATTTCGGGGAATTGTTCGGCCACCCACTCATCATCTGTAATGCCCAAATGAGATAATAATATAATGATGTCTGCCTCATTGCGAATTGCTTGAAGCACTTCTTTTATGCTTTCAAAAGGGCTGACAATTTTCCATCCAAGCATTTCGTAAAATTTTTCATAGTAAACCGTGACACCTAACAAGCCGATTTTAAATCCGTTTGAACAATTTATGATCAAATAAGGCTTGGCCCATTTCGGCCTCATTCCATTCGCATCATAAAGATTTGACACAATAATGGGAAAATGAGCATTTTCATATAATTCATTTAACGCTTTGTAAGACAACGTAATCCCTTCATTGTTTCCAATTGTAACAGCATGATAATTCAATTGATTTAGAAGGGACACATTCGCTTTCCCAGCTGTAGCTTCTGATAATGGTTGAGAACGATCGACGTGATCGCCAATATCAAAGAGTAAAAATTCTTCGCCATTTTGTTCATGAATGATTTGACGTTCTTTTAAATAATGAGCAATTTTCGGCCAATTTTCAAAATGGCTATGTAAATCATTTGTATGATACACATGGATTTTATGTAACAAGTTCCACCTCTCCTTAACATATTATTCCAGCCCTTGGAAAATCAGGCGTATTCCTACTATAATTAAAATAATTCGAAGTAGCAGCACAATCTGTTTGCTTTTAAGACGTTGGTTGATTTTCGCTCCCCATTTTCCGCCAAACCAAGCACCAGGAATTAAACAGAGTGCATATAACCAATTCACATGTCCTAAGCTTATGTGTGTAATAGAGCTAACAATGGAAGATAAAAAGATGATAAACATCGAAGTCGCTACAGCAATATGAGGAGGGAATAAAAATAACATGATCATCGCTGGAACCATTAGAGACCCTCCACCAATTCCAAACAAGCCGGATAAAAAACCAACAGAAAATGCCACAACAATTCCGACCATTGGATGAAAGCCATAAGCATGTTCTACTCCTTGATGATCGGTAAACTTTCGTATATATCCTTTTGTTACATCCTTCCTTCTAGGTTTCATCCGTTCATTTAATAATAGTAAGATGGAACAAAAAATCATAAATAGACCAAAATAAACAGAAAAGGACTGATTATTTAAGCTTTTATTTACCCAAGCTCCGACGAATGCACCCGGACCGCTGCCGATAAATAATATTAATCCACTTTTATAATCTACTTTTTTATATTTCATATACGCTAGTGTAGACGATAAACCAGTAAAAATGATCACAACTAAGGAAGTACCAACAGCCACTTGTGGAGTAATATCCTTCAGTATAGGTAAATATGGTGAGAGAAATAATAAAGCAGGGACGACAATAATTCCTCCACCTAAACCAAGCAAGCTTCCAACCGTTCCACCAATTAATCCAACCAAAAATAGTATTATTAGGTCCATGATGAGTACTCCTTTTATTCAAATTCAAACAGATCTAGCTGTCTTGGTGCTAGACCATCATATTGCAAGTTTAATAGTTGTATGAACTGCTTTGCATTGTCAGCAGCATCTCCACCGGAATTGTTATTAAAAAGAAAGTAAATGTCACGCGTTTGCTCTTTCAGGATCGCTAAATTGTTTTTCCACTCGATAAGCTCCTCTTCATTATAGCGATATAAATACCTCACATCACGCCAATTTCCTTCACTCGGCTTTAACCAACCATGCACATTGCGGCCATGCATTCGAACAAGCGTTTTTTCACGATCTGTACATTGTAATACAGTTGGAACTGAACCACTTCCAACTTGAGGCTCATCACAAATGCTATGAATCCATTTTTCGTTTTTCATAAATTGAAGAGTTTTTTCTCGGTAATTCGGTTCAAACCATGATTGATGTCGAAATTCTAAGGCACACGGAATATTGTCCATTTGTTCCTTACAAAAACGAAGATAATCAACGTGCTCCCGTTTACAGTCAAACCACGGCGGGAATTGAAATAGCACCATCGCAAGCTTTTTCGCTTCAATAAAAGGGATCAGCATTTGTTTAAAGGCGAAAAACATTTCTTTTTTGCTTGAAAAAGGAATCTCCCCTCGTGAATGACCTGTCATTCCTTGATAAGCCTTCACAATAAATTGAAAATTTTCCGGAGTATCCAAAACCCATTTTCGAATATTTGCTTCTGGCTGAATAGCATAAAACGTCGCAT
Organism: Bacillus alveayuensis; assembly: GCA_030812955.1. Taxonomy (GTDB): domain Bacteria; phylum Bacillota; class Bacilli; order Bacillales; family Aeribacillaceae; genus Bacillus_CB; species Bacillus_CB alveayuensis. The sequence continues at coordinate 181,134 of JAUSTR010000002.1, read as the reverse complement.
CCACTTCTACAGTCGGAAAATGAGCAGCATACTCTCTTAATTTATCAGTTGACGGTAATTTAGCACGATATAAAGAATCATGGTCTCCCCAACCTGTTAAGCCGACATAGATCATGTTGAACCCCTATCTATGTATATTCTTTTCTATATCCATCATAATACAATCTGGAAAAAGATTCACTATTTTGGTCAAAACAATGCAATTGCCAAAACATTTTTGAAAAAATGAGGGAAAGCCCACCTTGATTAGTGAGCTTTCCCTTCAATTCATTAACCGATAGAGCCTTCCATCTCAAACTTGATTAAACGATTCATTTCAACAGCATATTCCATTGGCAGTTCTTTCGTAAATGGCTCGATAAAGCCCATGACGATCATTTCTGTTGCTTCTTCCTCGGAAATACCGCGGCTCATGAGATAAAATAATTGCTCTTCCGATACTTTTGAAACTTTTGCTTCGTGTTCCAACGAAATATTATCATTTAAAATTTCGTTATATGGAATCGTATCGGAAGTAGATTTGTTATCCATGATCAGCGTATCACACTCAATGTTTGCACGTGCTCCATCTGCCTTGCGGCCAAAGTGGACTATACCACGATATGTTACTTTTCCACCTTGTTTTGAAATAGATTTCGATACAATCGTAGAAGAAGTGTTTGGCGCTAGATGAATCATTTTTGCGCCAGCGTCCTGGTGCTGACCTTTGCCGGCAAGAGCGATGGAAAGGGTCATGCCACGAGCGCCTTCACCTTTCAAAATTACGGCTGGATATTTCATCGTTAGTTTTGAACCGATATTCCCGTCAATCCATTCCATCGTTGCATTTTCTTCACAAACTGCACGTTTCGTTACTAAGTTATAAACATTATTCGCCCAGTTTTGAATCGTTGTATAGCGGCAATAAGCATTTTTCTTGACGATGATTTCAACAACCGCACTGTGTAGGGAATTCGTTGTATAAACAGGAGCTGTACATCCTTCAACATAATGGACATGAGCCCCTTCATCAACAATGATTAACGTCCGTTCAAATTGCCCCATGTTTTCAGAGTTAATACGGAAATATGCTTGTAAAGGCGTATCTACCTTTACACCAGGTGGTACATAAATAAATGATCCACCAGACCATACAGCTGAGTTCAATGCCGCAAACTTATTGTCTGTAGGTGGTACAACGGTTGCCCAATGCTTACGGAAAATATCTTCATTTTCTTTTAAGGCACTATCCGTATCTTTGAAGATAATTCCCATCGCTTCAAGGTCTTCTTTCATATTGTGGTAAACAACCTCAGACTCATATTGAGCAGATACCCCTGCTAAATATTTTTGTTCTGCTTCAGGAATTCCTAATTTATCAAAAGTACGCTTGATTTCTTCTGGAACCTCATCCCAAGAACGTTCAGATCGTTCTGAAGGTTTGACATAATACGTAATTTCATCAAAGTCTAATGCGGATAAATCTCCGCCCCATTGAGGCATAGGCATGTTGTAAAAATGCTCTAATGATTTTAAGCGGAACTTTAACATCCACTCTGGCTCTTGCTTCATTTTAGAAATTTCTTCGACGACTTCTTTCGTTAAACCTCGTTTTGCACGGAAAATGGAAACGTCCTTATCGGCAAAGCCATATTTATAATCGCCAATTTCAGGCATTTTTTTCGCCATTTTGCTCACTCCATTCCTTTTAAAGTTATGGCATTAGCTGTTTTCGCTTGTTTGAATCCCTTTTTCTAAGGCCTTCCACGCCAAAGTAGCACATTTAATGCGCGCCGGGAATTTTGATACACCTTGTAGCGCTTCAATATCTCCTAAATCCAGATCATCATCATAATCTTTTCCTTGCATCATATCTGAAAATATTTTAGAAAGCTTTAGTGCATTTTCGATTGTCTGGCCTTTTATAGCATTTGTCATCATGGAAGCTGAAGACATTGAAATAGAGCATCCTTCACCTTCAAACTTCGCATCAACTACTTTCCCATCTTCTATTTTCATGGTCAAATGGATGCGATCCCCACATGTTGGGTTGTTCATATCTACCGTTACGCTATCTTCTAAAACCCCTTTATTTCTCGGGTTTTTATAATGATCCATAATGACTTGACGATATAAAGTGTCAAGATTATTAAATGACATTTCCAAAATACTCCTTTGTTTTTTGTATTGCTAATGCAAGTTTATCAATCTCATCCTCTGTGTTATATAAATAAAAGCTTGCTCGTGCCGTTGCACTAACATTCAACCATTTCATGAGTGGCTGAGCACAATGATGTCCAGCCCGAACCGCTATACCTTCAGCATCTAACACGGTTGCTACATCATGGGGATGCACATCTTCAATATTAAAGGTAACAAGACCAGCTCGTTCTTGCGGGCCGTAAATGGTTAATCCTTCGATTTCCGAAAGTCTTTGCAACGCATATTGTGCGAGCTTATGTTCATGGTTTGCGATATTGTCTAAACCGATATCCTCTAAAAAATCAATGGCCGCAGCTAAGCCGATCGCACCAGCAATAATTGGAGTTCCAGCTTCAAACTTCCACGGAAGCTCTTTCCAAGTAGACTCATATAATCCAACAAAATCGATCATTTCACCGCCAGTTTCCACTGGCTCCATATTCTCTAAAAGCTCTTTCTTTCCGTATAATACCCCAATCCCCGTTGGTCCACACATTTTATGACCTGAAAAAGCAAGGAAATCACAATCAAGGTTTTGAACATCGATTTTCATATGCGGTGCACCTTGAGCCGCATCCACAACCATGACTGCTCCATTTTTATGAGCAATTTCCGCTATTTCTTTAATCGGGTTAATCGTCCCTAACACATTTGAAACAAGTGCTAATGATACAATCTTTGTTTGATTCGTTACCGTTTCTTCAACATCTTTTAAGGCAATCGTTCCATCCTCTTGTAATGGAATGTATTTCAATTTTGCACCTGTTTCTTTTGCGACTTGCTGCCAAGGAATAATATTCGCATGATGCTCCATATAACTGATGACAATCTCGTCGCCTTTTTGTAAATGGGAGAGGCCATAGCTAGATGCAACCATATTTAAAGCCGTTGTTGTCCCTCTTGTGAAAATAATTTCTTCAATCGATTTTGCTTGAATAAATTGGCGAACTTTTTCCCGTGCATTTTCATAACCGTCTGTTGCTCTAGTTCCTAATGTATGAACACCACGGTGTACATTGGAATTGTATTCACGGTAATATTTTGTAATAGCTTCAATGACAGGCAGCGGCTTTTGAGAAGTCGCTGCACTGTCTAAATATACTAATGGATGGCCATTGACTTCCTGATCTAAAATAGGGAATTGTTTACGAATATCTTGGATATTCATTATCGAACTTTCCTTTCAATAACTTCTATTAATTGTTTTTTGACGCCTTCAATCGGCATGTTGTTCACAACTGGTGCCAAAAATCCATGAATAATTAATCGCTCTGCTTCTATCTTTGGAATTCCACGGCTCATTAAGTAATAAAGTTGAATTGGGTCAACTCGACCAACAGAAGCTGCATGTCCAGCCGTTACATCATCTTCATCAATGAGAAGGATCGGATTCGCATCACCGCGGGCTTGATCGCTTAACATGAGAACACGAGACTCTTGCTCAGCATTTGATTTAGATGCACCATGTTCAATTTTACCGATTCCATTAAAGATAGAAGTTGCATGATCCTTCATAACACCGTGTTTTAAAATATAGCCTTCTGAATGTTTACCGAAGTGAACAACTTTTGTCGTGAAGTTTTGAGTTTGGTTGCCGCATCCAACTACAACTGTTTTCGTATCGCCGAAAGAACCGTCACCTACTAAATTCGTTACATTTTCTGAAATGGTATTGCCTTCATTCATTAATCCTAAAGCCCACTCAATACGTGCATCACGACCAGCCACACCGCGGCGGTTTACATATATCGTAATGTTTTCTACTAAATTGTCAACAGCTCCGTAGCTAACCTTTGCATTTGTACCTGCAATCACTTCTGTTACTAAGTTAAATACAGCCTTTTCAACTTTTGTTGTGGAAATGTAGTTTTCTACATACGTTACAGAGCTATTGTCATCTGCCACAACAATAACATGGTTGAATAAATTTGCATCAGGATTTTCATGGACAAACACAGCTTGTAGAGGTGCCTTTACTTCGATGTTTTTCGGAACGTAGACAAACACCCCGCCATTCATATAAGCTGCATGTAGAGCTGTTAAACGGTGCTCATCCACTTTCACACCATCTTTCATAAAGTATTTTTGTAAAAGCTCTCCATGCTCACGTGCAGCTGTATGAATATCGGTAAAAATAACACCTTGCTCTTTTAATTCATCTGATAAGGAAACATAGGCAGGTGTATTGTCGCATTGTACATATAAGTTTTTATGGTCCTCATCTAAATCAATTAATGTTTTAACCTCTTCAGGAAGCTCTTCTAGATTGTTTAATGGTTTCCCTTCAACAACATGCTTCTCAAATTGTGTAAAATTCCATTTATCAATTTTTGTTTTATCCGGCTTTGGCATTGGAAGGTCATAAGCCTTTCTAAGAGCGTTAAGGCGAACTTCTTTTAGCCAATCCGGTTCACCGAGTTCCTTGGAGTAATTTGAAACGTATTCTTGATCGAATGGTAATTTCGTATCAACAGTCATTTTCATCCCCCTAACGCTTACGCTTCTTGCCCTACTGTTTCGTCTTCAATGCCTAACTCTTGCTTAATCCAATCATACCCTTCAGCCTCAAGGCGCTGAGCTAACTCGGCACCACCGGATTTGACAATTCGACCTTGCATCATAACATGTACGTAATCTGGAGTAATGTAGTTAAGAAGGCGCTGATAGTGAGTAATAATTAAGCATCCAAACTCTGGGCTGCGCATTTCATTAATTCCTTTAGAAACAACTTTTAATGCATCTATATCAAGCCCAGAGTCAATTTCGTCTAATATCGCAATTTTCGGCTCAAGCATCATTAATTGGAGAATTTCATTGCGTTTTTTCTCCCCACCAGAGAAGCCTTCATTTAAATAACGCTGTGCCATATCTTGATCCATTTCTAAGAATTCCATTTTCTCATCCATTTGACGGATAAATTTCATTAAAGAAATTTCATTGCCTTCACCGCGACGTGCATTAATCGCTGAACGAAGGAAATCTGCGTTCGTAACCCCGCTAATTTCACTTGGATATTGCATTGCTAAGAAAAGACCAGCACGTGCTCTTTCGTCAACTTCCATCTCTAAAACGTTTTGATCGTCTAACGTAATGCTGCCTCTTGTAACCTCATATTTAGGGTGTCCCATAATGGCGGAAGATAAAGTTGATTTACCAGTTCCGTTAGGGCCCATAATGGCATGGATTTCTCCACCTTTAATTTCCAAATTGACGCCCTTTAAAATTCCTTTACCTTCTACTGAAACGTGTAGATCCTTAATCGTTAATGTTGAACCTGCCATGAATATACCTCCAATTATCTACAATATTTACTATCTTAATTCTCAATTTATTCTCATTCTAATTTTATAGGAAATTAAATTTAAATACAACTCTTAATAAGCACTCATCATATAATCCCAAGAATTTCTTCTATTTTTCCCAATAATTTTCATGACAATTACCATCATAACAAAAATTCCTGAAATGATGTAAAATCATTCTTAAATTTTTATAATAAAAACAGAACCAGTCAAGTTTATGACTGGTTCCGTATGATTTCATGATTTTTCCTCTAAATGTTGGCAATAATACTTTGACTTTTGGCATAATCTTCTTCTCGTTTTTTCTCCACTTGCATTCGCTTTTTATGATCGCGGCTATATTCTTTATAGCCCATTCCATGAAACTGATGCATCGACTTTTCCATTTCAGGCGTCACTTTCAGGTCAAGCATCTCTTGACTTGTATAAATAAAAATCATCCCTTCAAACATTTTTTTGATCGCGCGAACAATGATCATCATATCAAGCATTGCTTGCACTTATCAAATCGTAAAAAAGAGGATTTGAAAGGATGACAGCAAATAAGAGAAGGAAAAATTCCTGACCCTCAAATTTTCAGATAAATGCTCTTATTTTCTTTCTATTGTACAGGATTTGATGGACGCAAATCATTCAGACTATTTTGTACAAGTGTGACAACTTGACTCAAGGCCGCCCCACCGCCAAATGCTGCTGCAACTCCTGCTGACTCAAAAATTTCTTCTTCTGAGCAATGATGGTCTAAACATCCTTTTAAGTGATAAATCATGCAATATTCGTCTTGCAAAACCATACTAATACTAAGTGCCATTAAATGCTTTTGTTTTTGTGAAAGCGTTCCTTCTTTAAAACATGCTTCTGTAAATGCGTTGTAATGGCCAGCAAGATCTGGCATTTTTTTCGTAAATGCCCCTAGCCCTTCTTTATATTCGCGCAATACTTGCTCTGTAACATTCATATTTTGCTCTCGCATAATATCACCTCAACGGAAATTGTTTCAAGGTTAGTATGGTGTGAGAACAAAATAATATGCAAATTTCATAAGAAAGAGGCGGTGTTTCATAAAAAAACTGGTGAAACACTCGTATGTTTTCACCAGTTTCCTTATATTATTTATTCTGCAGCAGGTATGACAGAGCCTTGATATTTAGAATTAATGAATTCTTTAATTTCTTCTGATTGCAGCACTTCAACTAATGCTTTAATTTTTTCAGAATCTTTGTCCTCGCTTCTTACAGCAATGACATTGACATATGGGTTATCCTTTGGAGATTCTAAGGCAATCGCATCTTTTGAAGGGTCTAGCCCAGCATCTAATGCAAAGTTTCCGTTAATTAAAATGGCATCTCCTTCATTGTTTTCATACGCCTTTGTTAAAAATGGCGCTTCAATGTCTGCTTTAAATTGTAAGTTTTTCGGATTTTCTGCAATATCATCAATCGTTGCTTCCGTTTTTTCGACACCATCTTTAAGTTTAATTAAACCTTTTTCTTCAAGCATTGAAAGCATGCGGCCATGGTCAGCAACAGAGCTGCTCATAATGATTGTCGCTCCCTCTGGAAGCTCCTCTAATGATTTATATTTTTTAGAGTATACTCCAATCGGTTCAATATGAATACCTCCTGCATTCACAAAATCATAACCGTGCTCAGCTTTTTGCGATTCTAAATATGGAATATGTTGGAAATAATTTGCGTCAATTTCCTTTTCTTCTAACGACTTATTTGGTAATACATAATCTGTAAATTCCACAATCTCTAATTCATAGCCCATTTCTTTTAAAAGTGGTTTAGCCTCTTCTAAAATTTCCGCATGCGGAACAGGTGAAGCTCCGACTTTAATGACTTGATTTTCCCCTTCTTCACTACTGCTTGTCCCACAAGCTGCAGTAAAAACAGCAAGTACAGTAAATAAAGCGGCAAGTAATAATTTTTTCATCTTTTTTCCTCCTATCGTTTATCTAATTTTGCAGTTATTTGATCTCCAATATATTGGATGATAAAAACTATCAGTAATATTAAAATGGTTGCAACAACAGTAACATCGTTATTATTTCGTTGAAAGCCCTCTAAATAGGCAAGATTCCCAAGTCCTCCAGCTCCTACAACACCAGCCATTGCTGTATAGCCTACTAAAGCGATTGCGGTTACCGTAATACCAGAGACTAAAGCAGGCATTGATTCTGGGATGAGGACTTTGAAAATAATCGTACTTGTTTTCGCACCCATCGCTTTTGCTGCTTCAATAACCCCTTTATCAATTTCCCTTAAGGCAATTTCAACCATTCGTCCGTAAAAAGGCGCCGCACCAATGATCAATGCAGGTAAAGCGGCATTAGCTCCTAATATGGTTCCAACAACAGCTTTTGTAAAAGGAATAAGAAGGATGATGAGAATGATAAAAGGAATGGAGCGAAAAATATTCACGAATGATGCTACAATGCTATTAATAAATCGATTTTCCCAAATGTTTCCTTTTGACGTTAAAAATAATAATAAACCAAGAATAATTCCAATTATAAAGGTAGCGAAAACGGAAACACCCGTCATATAAATCGTTTCTAGAGTAGCCTCCCAAACTTTATCCCACTTCACATTCGGTAATAATTGTTTAAGCATTTGCGATCACCTCCACTTGCACATGATGTTTCCGGAGAAATTCGATCGCTTCATCAATACTTTTTTTGTCGCCATCAATATGGATAAATAATGTGCCGTAAGCTCCACGCTGTGTTTGTGAAATTTTCCCTTGTAAAATATTAATGGAAATATCAAACTCGTTCATTAAGTTAGAAATAATCGGCTGCTCAGCTGCATCTCCAATAAATGTTAATTGAACAATTTGTCCACTTTTATATTGAGATAATAAATGACTAATCGTTTCTTTCGTTTCTTCAGGCTCTGTTACTTGCTGCACAAATCGACGGGTAATTGGTTGTTTAGGGTGACGAAAAACATTCAATACTTCACCCTCTTCAACAATTCTCCCATTTTCCATGACAGCAACACGATGACAAATTTTTCGAATCACATGCATTTCATGAGTAATTAATACGATCGTTAATCCTAATCGTTCATTAATATCAACGAGTAAATCTAAAATCGAATCCGTTGTTTGAGGATCGAGTGCAGACGTCGCTTCATCACATAGCAAAACTTTTGGATTGTTTGCTAATGCACGGGCAATTCCTACACGTTGCTTTTGTCCTCCACTTAGCTGGGAAGGATAAGCTTTTTCCCTTCCTTCAAGACCTACAAGCTTAATTAACTCACGAACCCGCTTGATCCGCTCTTTTTTTTCAACTCCTGCAATCTCTAAAGGAAAAGAAATATTTTCCTCAATGGTTCTGGACCAAAGTAAATTAAAATGCTGGAAAATCATACTAATTTCTTGACGAGCTTTACGTAATTTCTCCCCTTTAATTTCGTCGATTCTAATTCCACCGATTTCAATGGAGCCAGAAGTAGGCTTTTCTAAACCATTTAACAATCGAATAAGCGTACTTTTTCCTGCACCACTATATCCGATGATTCCGAATATTTCCCCTTTTTTAATACGAAGATTTATTTGATCAACAGCTTTTACATCGCCATTTGGAGATGAATATATTTTCGTTATATTGCTAAGAGAAATCACTTTTTCACCTTCTTTCAAAACGAAGTTAACACATGATGTGCGACTGCCAAGCTTATGATAAGGAGACGATAGCCTGACATATAGTTTGTACGTAAAATGATCTACTAAGTCGTTTAACCTCTTTATTTTCAAGATATTTTTCGATGGTGTAAAAAAACCTTTCTGCATGAGCAGAAAGGCATAATGCAAGCATCTACACCTTTCTCTCATCTTTCAAAGCGATTCATCGCTTTGCGTGAATTGGCACCATTTCAACGTATCGTTGACGGTTGCCGGGCTTCATAGGGCACTTCCCTCCACCTCTCTGGATAAGAGAAAATAAAATGTAAATATTCTGTTAAGCATAACACCAAAATTCAACTGAATTAGATTCTAGCATTGATGATTGGCCATGTCAATAAAAAAATCGATTAATTCGTGACAGATTCCGAATGATTTGATCTTTTCCCAGTTGCTTTTTCAATCGCCTGTTCTAAATCGTCTAATATATCATCAATATGTTCAATTCCAACCGATAAACGAATTAAATCTTCCGTTACACCCGCCTGTTCTAATTCCTCATCACTTAATTGCTGGTGTGTTGTGCTAGCTGGATGAATAATGAGACTTTTAGCATCGCCAACATTGGCAACGTGAGACCAAAGTTGAACGGAATCAATTAATTTACGTCCAGCTTCTCGTCCGCCGTTTATTCCGAAAACAATAACAGAACCTGCTCCTTTTGGTAAATATTTTTTCGCTAAATCGTTTGCAGGATGGTTTTCAAGCTCTGGATAAAGAATCCAATTTACACTTGGGTGATTTTGTAAGTATTGAACAACTTTTCTCGTATTATGAATATGCTCCTTCATTCGAACATGCAATGTTTCAAGACCTAGATTAAATTGAAAGGCATTATAAGGACTTAATGCTGGCCCTAAATCCCGCAATAATTGAACACGGGCTTTCACTATGTATGCTAAAGGCCCTAACGCTTCTGCATAAACTAAATTATGGTAACTCGCATCTGGAGTTGTAAATCCTGGGAATTTTTCAGTATTCCAATCAAATTTTCCTCCATCTACAATAATTCCACCAAGTGTCGTACCGTTTCCTAATAACCATTTCGTAGCCGAATGAACGACAATATCTGCACCATAATCAATTGGTCTGCATAAATAAGGAGTAGCAAACGTATTATCGACAATTAGTGGAATTCCCGCCTCGTGTGCTATTTTTGCAACTTCTTCTATATCTAGAACATGCAAGCTAGGATTTCCGATCGTCTCAGCGAAAATAGCCTTCGTTTTAGGAGTGATCGCTTTTCTAAAATTATTTACATCTTCTGGGTCAACAAAAATTGTTTTAATACCATACTTTGGTAATGTTGTCGAAAATAAATTATATGTTCCCCCATATAAAGTGGATGCTGCGACAATTTCATCACCTGCATGAGCAATGTTTAATATCGCTAATGCAATCGCTGCCATTCCACTCGAAACCGCAAGAGCACCAACACCGCCTTCAAGTGCCGCTACCCGTTCTTCTAATACTGTAACGGTAGGATTGTGAATTCTTGAATAAATATACCCTTCTTCCTTAAGGGCAAATAAGTTTTGAGCATGTTCCGTATTCTCAAATAAATATGCATTTGATTGATAAATCGGAACAGCCCTTGCCCCTGTCCTTGAATCTTTTTTTAAACCACCATGTATACTGATAGTCTCTAAACGATAGGATTGTTCTCCCATCTTTACTTCCTCCTCTTCAGTTCATATGTTTACATTCGAGATTATAAAAATCTTATATTATATATTGTCCGAAGTCAACGAATTTTCTGAACTTACAGATAAAGAAATCATCGCTTCAATTTTTAAGATGTCTCGAAACTTTCCTTCCACCTTTAAAGCATTTAACTTCATCAGTTGTTGGAGCCGCAGCTCTCCTTTGATCAGTTCCTGTAATTGTTCAGAATTTCCTACTATTTTAACGTGTAATATTTCAGGAATTTCCTTTAGTGGCTGTAATCCTTTAAAATTTAATACATAGTGACAGCATTTACCTTCACTTCCTTGAAAGGAAATAAATATCGGCTCTTTAGGAAGCAAGGGCTTGATTAGATCGCAGGAATTCACCTTGTTTGTTAACAATTCAAGCATATCTCATCACTCCTACCCTTCTTTTCCTTTGACTAATTCTTTTCTTGTTACTCCCTTCCTCCTATTACTTATCGACTTTTTATGCTTTGAAATGACATATTTCCCAAGAAATAAAGAAAAAACCAAGACATATAAAAAGCCGCCAAATTGGCGGCTCGTCGAGCAAATGCTGATTTAAGCGGCATATTCTTTTAACGTTTCATAAATATGTTCAAGGGAATGAAACGCATACTTTTTTAAAACTAATTTCCCATGCTTAAATATTAATAAGCAAGGAACACTTCCAATCTCCCATTTTTCCGCAAAAGTTGGTGCATAATTTAAATCCTTCATATAAATATGAAGGGTAGGGATTGCTTCCTCAACAATCGTTAACATTTTTTTCGCTAATTGACATGTACCACAAAGAGGGGTGTATAAGTAGAGAAAAAGTTGATCTTCTTTCTCAATCGTTTTCAGTTGTTCATCCGTTATCTCAATCATCGTTACTAAATATAGCACCTCTTTATTATAAAAATTTTGTTTGCACGTCAATATTTGCGCTTAACAAAACAGAAGCAATATGCTGATCGGGTGCAGCAGCCACTTCCCGATACATTTTATCAATGTATAAATGAGATGCTTCTGGAAACTCCCGCTTAAATTGTTTTCGTAATTTCTCTCCAGCTTCATCTGCATCTACCAATACGTAAACTTCTTTAAAATATAAATTTTCTACTAATTCGTCTAATTTAGACAGACTTAACGTTCCATTTGTGCAAATAATTTCAACAGGTTCATTAATCACCGTTTCCACTTTTCGTTTATCAGACTTCCCTTCAACGATAATGACCTTATCAACATCCATGACTGCCATCATCATCACCTGTTTCACATTATACACTTTTCATATAGTATATTCGTGTAATAAAGGTTGTTTTCCTTTTTTCATCGATTTTATTTAAATAGAAAGGCCATCCTACTATAAATAAAAACACCCTTCTCAAAAATAACGAGAAAGGATGTTTTGGTTCAAATTAATCTTCTTTAACCATCTCTTCGTATTGTTCAGCAGTCATAAGATTGTCTACTTCATGAATATCATTCGGTTCAACAACAATCATCCACGCTTTTTCATATGGTGATTCATTTACATATTCTGGATTATCATTTAAATCCTCATTCACTTCAACAACTTTACCGCTAATTGGTGCATATAATTCAGATACGGTTTTTACTGATTCAACACTTCCGAATGGTTCATTTGCTACAATCTCATCGCCTACTTCTGGGAGTTCGACAAAAACGATATCCCCTAATTCTGATTGAGCAAAATCTGTTATCCCTACTCGAACCTTGTCACCTTCAACTTTAACCCATTCATGTTCTTCCGAATAGCGCAGCTCTTTTGGTGTGTTCATTTTTTATTCCCTCCACATAAATATTCATTATTTTTTTTGAAAAAAATTTAAAAAATCTCTCAGACTCAGTCTGACAAAACCTTTTATATAGATTTTGTCTTTAAACTGAAAGATTTTAAAAATCTTTTTCTAATTTCAGCCAAGTTTGTTCGAATTGTTCTTCTTTAAATCCAACCGTTACTTTATTTCCATCTGTCAAAATTGGGCGTTTTAACAACATTCCATCCGACGCTAATAGTTCTAACAGCTCATCTTCAGAAGCTGTTTTTACTTTATCTTTTAACCTTAATTCACGATATTTATGCCCACTCGTATTAAAAAACTGTTTGACTTCTAATCCGCTTTTATGAAATAAATCCTTTAATTCATCTTTAGTTGGGGGATTTTCCACAATATGTACTTCTTGAAAATCAACTCCATGCCCCTCAAGCCATTTTTTCGCTTTACGGCATGTCCCACATTTTGGGTACCAATAAAACGTTAATGCCACTAAATCCACCACCTGTAATTTTTCTGCTTATTCATATTTTATCATAATTACTTTTTCAAGCATAACAGATCGTTTTATTTTTTTTTTAAAATTTCTACGTTATCAAATGAACATGATCTTCAACAAAGCCTCTTTTCATTATGATGATTGTAAACATTGCTTTACTATACTATAGCTTTTCGACTGTCAGGCAATCGATACGCTTGCTATGTCACGCTAAAGCGTGACGTAAACCGACAAAAGTCGATGATCGGACAAATGTGATTTGTCCGATCACGTTGCTTTGTTTGGTTCATTGACAATCGAAAAGCAACAAGCTTGCAAAAACAGACTAAAAATATTAATTTTCATACATTACAAAAAAATCCTAACCCAAAGAGGATTAGGATATTTCGTGACTACACAATATAGCGTTCTTCCTCGATAATTTGTTTGGCAATCTCACGTTTCTTTTCAATAACATTCATAGGAGTATGTCTCGTCAATTTACGTAATGATGATAACATCATGCGGAGGCCGTCACCTTGTTCAAGCGCTACAAGCGACTCTTTTGCATCATTTTCAATTGCATAAAACGCTTCTTGACAGAAAACTTGTGTGTAGTAAAGCTTCTGTTTGTTTTTCTCTTCTCCAGATTTTGCAATCGACTTTTCTGTACGTAAAATCGCTGATTCCATTGCATATACATTGCTTACGATATCCGCAATGTTCACTAATAGCTCTTGTTCTTTTTGAAGGGATTGAGCATATTTTTGTGCAGCAAGGCCAGCGATCATTAACGCAATTTTTTTCGCATTTTTCAGTAAATATTTTTCTTGTTCAAGCGTTCCTTCCCCTACTTCCTCTGGAATCATCATCATCAATTCTTCCTGAAGCGCCTGAGCTTTTTGGAATAATGGAAGTTCTCCTTTCATCGCTTTCCGTAAATACGTTCCAGGAACGAGCAAACGGTTAATTTCGTTTGTACCTTCAAATATACGATTAATTCGTGAATCGCGGTATGCTCTTTCCACTTCATATTCCATCATATATCCGTATCCGCCATGTATTTGAACACCTTCATCAGCAATATAATCCAATGTTTCCGAACCAAATACTTTGTTTAATGAGCATTCAATCGCATATTCGGCGATAGAGGCCGCAACCGCCCTTCCATCTTTCACTTCTTCAGAAGATAATTTGCTCATTCGCTCTTCAAATAAACCGACAGTACGATAGACAGAGCTTTCCATTGCATATAACTTCGTTGCCATGTTCGCTAGTTTTTCTTGAATAAGTGTAAAATTCGATAAAGGCTGTTTAAACTGATGACGTTGATTTGCATATTGTGCTGAAAGTTCTAAAACTCGTTTACTTCCTCCAATGGCTCCAAGTGCTAGTTTATAGCGTCCAATATTTAAAATATTGAAGGCGATAACATGGCCTTTTCCTATTTCCCCAAGAACATTTTCTTTTGGAACATGTACATCTTCTAAAATTAAGGTTCTTGTTGAAGAGCTTTTGATTCCCATTTTCTTTTCTTCTGGACCTGTTGAGACACCTGGGAAGTCTCGTTCAACAATAAATGCGGTAAAATGTTCCCCATCTATTTTTGCGTAAACGACAAAAACATCAGCAAAACCTGAGTTCGTAATCCATTGCTTTTCACCGTTTAAAATATAGTGAGTGCCTTCTGCATTTAATTTAGCTGTTGTTTTAGCACCGAGAGCATCAGACCCTGAACCCGGCTCTGTTAACGCATAAGCAGCAATTTTTTCACCTGTAGCGAGTTTCGGTAAATATTTTTTCTTTTGTTCTTCTGTACCAAATAAAACAATCGGTAAGGTCCCAATGCCAACATGAGCTCCAAAAGTAACCGAAAAGCCGCCGGCACGAGAAAACTTTTCTGCAATAAGAGCAGAGCTCACTTTATCTAAACCTAGTCCTCCATATTCTTCAGGGATATCAGCGCCTAACAGACCTAATTCCCCTGCCTTTTTTAGTAGCTTGATTGAAATATCAAACTGTTGATTTTCCAATTCATCTATATGTGGTACTACCTCATTCACCACAAAGTCTTCCGTTGTTTTTCCAATCATTTTCTGTTCCTCTGTAAAATCTTCAGGGGTAAACACTTGATCATACGTGACATCATCTAAAATGAAGCTGCCACCTTTAATATAGGAATCTGTTTTGTTTGCCATAAAAAACCCTCCACCTTTCTAATTAAGAAATTAACTCAAACACTCCTGCAGCTCCCATACCTCCACCAATACACATCGTGACAACTCCAAACTGTTCGTTGCGACGCTTCATTTCATGTAGTAAAGTCAACGTCAATTTAGCCCCTGTACATCCAAGCGGATGCCCTAAGGCTATCGC
Organism: Bacillus alveayuensis; assembly: GCA_030812955.1. Classification (GTDB taxonomy): domain Bacteria; phylum Bacillota; class Bacilli; order Bacillales; family Aeribacillaceae; genus Bacillus_CB; species Bacillus_CB alveayuensis. The sequence continues at coordinate 165,626 of JAUSTR010000002.1, read as the reverse complement.
TCCGCCATTGACATTCACTTTCTCTTCATCTAATCCTAATTCTCTAATAACTTGAATCGATTGAGAGGCAAAAGCTTCATTTAACTCAAATAAGCCAATATCAGATAGTTCAAGTCCTGCTAGCTTTAATGCTTTTGGAACAGCAACAACAGGACCTATTCCCATGACTTCTGGAGGAACACCTCCAACCGCAAATGACCGAAATTTTGCTAATGGTTTTAGGCCAAGAGATTCCGCCTTTTCGCGATCCATGAGCATAACAGCTGCCGCTCCATCACTCGTCTGTGAGGAGTTGCCTGCCGTGACCGATCCATCAACTGCAAAAACTGGTTTTAATGTTGAGAGAACTTCTTTACTTGTATCGGGGCGAACACCTTCATCTTGTTTAAACTCAATGACAGACTCTTTTATTTGACGATCTTTCCCAACCTCTCTTACTGTTACCTGAACCCGAACAATTTCGTCATCAAACTTACCTTCTCGTATGGCTTTTGCCGCTTTTTGATGGCTTAAAACAGCAAATTCATCTTGATCTTCACGGCTAACACCATATTTTTTTGCTACTTGCTCTGCCGTATGTCCCATGCTCATATAATATTCAGGGGCTTCTTCGGCAAGTTTTGCATTTGGACGCAACACGTGTCCCATCATCGGTACAAGACTCATAGACTCTGCTCCACCAGCAATAATGGTATCTGAATGCCCTAGCATAATTCGTTCCGCAGCATAGGCAATGGCTTGTAACCCTGAGGAGCAGTAGCGATTAATCGTAATGGCTGGAACCGTATGAGGTAATCCAGCAAGCGCCCCAATGTTTCTCGCCATATTTAATCCTTGTTCCGCTTCCGGCATGGCACAACCGAATATTAAATCATCAATATTGCCATCATAATTTCCAGCCCTCTTTATTGTTTCTTTCACGACTAAAGCACCTAAATCATCAGTCCGAACCGTTGCAAGTGTTCCTTTCTTTGCTTTCCCAACAGGTGTTCTAGCACCTGCTACAATGACGGCTTCTCTCATCCTTCTTTACCTCCTCTTTAATTACGAAGCGGCTTTCCTTTTAACAGCATGTGCTGCATACGTTGTTGAGATTTCGGTTCTCCTACTAAGCTCAAAAAGGCTTCTCTCTCTAAATCTAGTAAATATTCCTCATCGACTTTTGTTCCGAATGGAACTTTTCCACCTGCAAGAACATAAGCTAATTTTTTCGCAATTTTCACATCATGCTCTGAAGCATAACCAGATAAATGCATCGATTGAGCAGATAAAATCATCGTCGCATATCCAGTCTCTCCAACAACTGGAATTTTCTTTTTCACTGGAGGACGATAACCTGCTTCATAAAGCGACAGTACTTTTTGTTTCGCCTCATATAAAAGGTGGTCACCATTCATGCTTATTCCATCATTTTGGTTAAGAAAACCATTTTCTCGTGCTTCTTGAGCAGATGTTGACACTTTCGCTGTAGCGATCGTTTCAAACACTTTATTGGCGATATTTTGCAAATCAATATTTACTCCTTTTGGTATGCTTTCAAGTTGTTTTATATATAGTTCTTTATTACCTCCTCCTCCTGGGATCAAACCGACCCCGACCTCAACAAGACCGATATACGTTTCACTGGCTGCTTGGATTCTGCTTGCTGGCAGGCAAACTTCTGCACCGCCGCCAAGCGTCATGTTAAATGGTGCGGCAACAACAGGATTTGCACTATATTTCAATTTCATCATTGCTTGCTGGAAACGACGGACTACTAACTCAATTTCAAAATAATTGTCATCTTGAGCCTCCATTAAAATGAGCGCCAAATTGGCTCCTACACAGAAATTTTTCCCTTGGTTGCCAATAACAAGTCCTTTATAATGACGGTCTACTTCTTCGACAGCATAATCAATCATTTGAATAATATCTAAACCAATTGCATTGTTTGGGGAATGGAATTCTAATAAAGCAACATCATCTCCTAAATCAACAAGGCTTGCACCACTGTTTTTCTTTATAACACCTTTCGCTTCTTTTAGTGATTGAATATGAACCGCTTTTTTGTTCCGTTCAACAAGTCGAAACTCTCCGTTATGATAGTAAAGCTCTTGATTATTTTCTTGTTTGTAAAAAGATTCATGACCTTGATCGATCATTTTGAAAACCCATTCGGGTACTTCTAGTCCTTCTTTTTCCATTTTGCGAATGGACTTTGCCACACCAATCGCATCCCATATTTCAAATGGTCCAAGCTCCCAGCCAAATCCCCATTTCATCGCTCTGTCAATATCAACAATATGATCTGCAATCTCTCCTACAAGCTTCGCACTGTAAAGAAGAGTGGGTGCTAGAATGTTCCAAAGTAAATTTCCTGCACGATCGTCAGCATACAAAAGCGCTTTCAATTTTCCCTTTAGTCCCTTTGTTTGTTTTGCTATTTCAATAGCCGGAGTCTTTAATTTTTTGCGCGGTTCATATTCCAATGTGTTGTAGTTTAATTCCAAAATTTTGTTTCCTTCTTTTTTATAAAATCCTAAACCTGTTTTACTTCCAAGCCGTTTTTCCTCTAACATTCTCTTCATAAATGAAGGAATTTCAAATACTTTCTTCTCTTCGCCTTCTACTTTCTCATAAACATTATGGGCAACATGGGCAAATGTATCGAGTCCAACGACATCAAGTGTTCGGAATGTAGCACTTTTCGGACGACCAATTAATGAACCAGTGATGGAGTCTACCTCCCCTACCGAATATCCACCTTTTACCATTTCTTTTACTGTAACTAATAAACCATATGTTCCAATGCGGTTAGCAATAAAGTTTGGAGTGTCCTTCGCTACTACTACCCCTTTTCCAAGAACATCCTCTCCAAATTGCTTCATATAAGCTAAAACGGATCGATCTGTTTCCTTTGTTGGAATCATTTCTAACAATTTTAAATAACGGGGTGGGTTAAAAAAATGTGTGCCTAAAAAATGTTTTTTAAACTCCTCAGATCGTCCTTCTGCCATCGCTTCGATTGAAATACCGGAAGTATTAGAACTAACAATACTTCCTGGCTTGCGGAATTGTTCGATCTTTTCAAGTACTTGTCTTTTAATCTCAAGCCTTTCTACAACCACTTCAATAATCCAATCTACATCTTTTAATCGCTCTAAATCATCTTCCATATTTCCAGTTTGAATAAAATGAATATTTTCTTTCGTGGTTAATGGTGCCGGTTTTTGCTTTAATAGCCTTTTTACAGCTAGATCCGCTAATCGATTACGAACACTTTTGTCTTCAAGTGTTAAACCTTTTTGCACTTCATCATCCGTCAATTCAGTCGGTACAATATCAAGTAATAAAACGGGAATTCCTATATTAGCTAGATGAGCGGCAATTCCGGAACCCATAACACCAGAACCAAGAACCGCAGCCTTCTTGATAAACTGGACCATTGCGTATCCCCTTTCATATTTTGAATGAATACTCATTCATTATTGGATAAAAAAATATAAAATGAATGATCCTCTCTTATAATATAAAATATTTAGAAAATTTTTTCAATAGTAGTCAGAACATAAACTGAGTTTTTATTGACCAAATAATCTGGATAGGAAGCTTTTTTTAGATTCTTCTTTTTTCTTTTCTCTTCGTAAGAGGTTGCCCCTAAGTTTTACCCCTTAAAAAACAAAAAGGACGCTTAGAAGCGCCCTCAATGCGAAATAGAACTCTCTTAAATTTTGATTAGGAGTCTATTTTTATCACTATGTTTTATGTTTCTTTTTTTTCTTTATCGTTATAACTAAATAAGCTATTAAAACTATAAACAAAATCAATATAAATGTTCCCATAAAAGTCAATGATGTCACCTACTTTCAGCTTTTATGATTTTGCTCTAGTAGTTAATGTACTGCCACTGATTTCTGCCTTTAGCCAAATCGTAAATGAAACAGGAATAATTTTAGCTAATGTTGCCGTTGCTCTCCATTTTATAATTTTTTCCAACAATTATATTTTAGCACATAAGAATCAATAATGATATAGATATGGAAAAATATTCCGAAAAGAATATTGATCACCTCCCTAACAAAAGATGACACAAAATTCCGATTGTTTCAAAAAAATCTAAAAAATAACAATTTTAATTCATTTATTTTAAATATGCATACTTCATACAAATCTAGTTGACATAAAGCCAATGATAGGAAGTTGAAATGCTGAAATCGATTGTCGGATAAATGTAATTTATCCGACCACGTGCTTTGTTCAGATCATAGACAGTCGAAAAGCAGCAAAATTTACGAAAACAGCCTTTTGAAAAAAGTATTCCATCACTTTACAGAATGATTATGTTATAAATGAAATTGTCAACAAACGAACACCGCACCGATACGGGTTCGTTTGTTGATGACATATCTTTTTCTATCACCGAAAAGACTTCCTATTTATCCTAAACAGTTCTTTCGATTTTTGATCCACTCTTGCTTTCATCCATGTCCAATTGCTTGATCTGATTGCAATAAACATCTTCCTTTTCCATATGGAATACATAAAGGTGTACCAAATAAAGGATCTTTTGCCACTTCACAATCCAAATCAAATACATCTTTAACAAGGCTGCAATTAATGATTTCTTCAGGCTTTCCTTGAGCGTAAACCTTTTGATTTTTCAAAGCGACAATATGATGGGCATAGCGACATGCTAGATTTAAATCATGTAATACCATGACAATTGTTCGTTTTTCAATTTCGTTTAACTCAAATAATAGATCCAGTATTTCAATTTGATGTGTCATATCTAAATACGTCGTCGGTTCATCAAGTAAAATAATATTGGTATTTTGCGCAAGTGTCATGGCAATCCATGCTCGTTGACGCTGTCCACCAGATAAGGAATCGACCGTTCGATCTTTCAAATCCATCATTCTTGTTCTCTCAAGTGCACGCATAACGGCTTCTTCATCCTGTTTTGACCATTGTTTGAGCCAAGTTTGATATGGATACCTTCCTTGTTTGACAAGCTGTAGTACCGTCAATCCTTCTGGAGCTTCTGGAGACTGTGGAAGAATAGCTAATTTTTTTGCAACTTCTTTTGTCGGAAGTTTTGCAATCACTTCTCCTTCTAATAAAACGGAGCCATGTTCTGGTTTTAAAAGTCTAGCTATTGACTTTAATAAAGTTGACTTTCCACAGCCATTGCTTCCAATAAATACTGTTATTTGCCCTTTTGGGATTGTTAAATTTAGCTGGTTAATGATGATTTGGCTTCCATATGAAAGGGTTAAACCTTCTGTTTGGATACTGTTCATACGTACACCTCCTATGAATTTCGATGCTTATAAAGCAAGTAAATAAAGTATGGTGCTCCAATTGCAGCTGTGAACACGCCTGCTGGCACTTCAAATGGCAAAAATAACGTTTTGCCAAGGAAGTCGGAAAGCATAACCATTAATGCCCCAATGAATGCTGATACAGGAAGCACAGATCCAAAGCTTGAACCAACTAAACGTTTTGCAATATGAGGAGCCATTAAACCGACAAATCCAATTCCACCAGCAAACGATACCGCACATGCTGTAAGAGCTGTACTTAAAATTAATAAAAGAAAACGATTTAGTTGAACATGACTTCCAACACCGGTTGCGATATCATCTCCAAACTCTTGGATGTTAATGTTTCTTGTCATCACAACTGTAATCAGAACAAATAAGAATGTTAAAGGTAATAATATTTGCACTTGGCTCCAATTAGCAGCATACACTGATCCGGTAATCCAAATATTTGCTTGTGACGCTTGATAAATGGGGCCTTTAATCATAAACAAAGTTGTAAGTGATTTCGTCAATAATGATAATCCGATACCGATTAAAACAAGTCGATAAGAAGATACTCCATTTTTCCAAGAGAAAATATATACAGCCAAACCAGTTGTCATTGCCCCGATAAAGGCAGCGACTGGTAACCAATGAATGCTGACCGTTAATGAATGGTTCGAATCTGAAAAAAGCATTAAAAAGATTACGACAGCTACAGAAGCACCACCCGTAATTCCGATAATGTCAGGAGATGCTAAAGGATTTCGAACTAAATTTTGCATAATCCCACCACTAATGGCTAAACAAATTCCAACAAGTAAAGCAATGAGGATTCTCGGTAATCGAAATGATACAATGATTAATTCATGAAAGGTACTTCCATTGCCTATAAATGTTTGGAATAAATCGACTGGATGTATGATCACTTCCCCGAGGCTAGAACTTGCTATGAACACAGCCATCGTTAACAGGATTAGTACACTTGAAATAACCACCGTTTTTTTATCGATTAATAAAGAAATATAGCCCTTTCCTATTCGGAACGAAACATATTTTTTCATGATGATTGGAACCCCCTTCTGGCAATGTATATGAAGAATGGTGTTCCAATGATTGCCGTCATCACTCCTACTGGCACTTCCTCAGGCATGATGATAAAGCGTGCTCCTATATCCGCTAATACTAACAATATCCCTCCAAACACAGCACAATAAGGCAAAATCCATCGATAATCATTTCCTGCCACATATTTTGCAACATGAGGAACAACAATTCCGATAAACACAATGGGCCCAGCTGCTGCAACCGCACCACCAGATAAGAAAATAATGACAATAGCTGCTAAAAGCTTTACGATCCCTGTTTTTAGCCCTAATCCTTTTGCGACTTCTTCTCCAAGCATTAAAAGATTGATTTTAGGAGCTAGAAAAATACAAGCAATGAAAGCAATGATGATATAAGGCAATACATTTAAAAGCGCTTCTAATTTTCTTCCTTGAACAGACCCAGATAACCAAAATAATACTTGATCTAATGCTGCTTCATTTAAAACTAATAATCCTTGCGTTAACGAAGAGAAAAGTGCTGCTACCGCTGCTCCCGCTAACGTTAACTTTAAAGGTGTCAAGCCCTCACGACCGAGTGACCCAATGAAATAAACGGTAAAGGCAGAGAGAGCAGCACCGCAAAAAGCAATCCACGTGAAAGCCTGTAAATTGTTAACAGAAAAAAATGAAAAAGAAATGACAATGAAAAATCCAGCACCTGCATTTATACCAAATACACTTGGAGAGGCAAGGGGATTTTTTGTAATGGCTTGCATTAAGGCCCCTGCTATACCTAATGATGCTCCAACGACTGCTGCAATCAAACTACGTGGTAGGCGAACATTTTGAATGACAATATGCTCGTTTGAACCATTAAAATTCGTAAAAGCTTCCCATGCCGTTTTCCAATTAGTATCCGTGTATCCGTAAACAATACTTGCACACATACTGAACGATAGAAATAAAAAAGAACAAAAGAGAATAATAGCTTTCATCTCATTTGACAGTACCACTTTCTTTCTCTCCTCACCAAGACGCATTGATCTATATCGAAAATCAATTTCATTATACATGAAATTGAAAATTATTATCAATTATATATTGACAGCTTTTTTAGAAGTACTTAAGATGGAATTTGTAAATGAAAATAATTATCATTATCGGAGGTGCAACAATGCGTCAGTATCCATTTTTCAAAACGTTTTTTGCTCTTTTTACTGTCATCTTTTTATTATTAATGGCTGCTTGCAGCGGTAATAATGAAACAACTACACAAGATGAGTCCTCAAATAAAGACGAATCATACACAGTCGAACATGCCATGGGGAAAACAACGATTCCAAAAAAGGTAGAACGTGTTGTTGTTTTAACGAACGAAGGGACAGAAGCTCTTTTAGCTCTTGGTGTAAAACCGGTAGGAGCTGTCCAATCCTGGCTTGGCGACCCTTGGTATGATCATATTAAAGATCAAATGGAAGGTGTAGAAGTAGTTGGTGTAGAACATGAAGTGAATGTAGAAAAAATCGCTGAATTACAACCAGATTTAATTATCGGCAACAAGCTTCGCCAAGAAGCCATTTATGATCAATTAAGCAAAATTGCGCCAACAGTCTTTTCTGAAACTTTACGTGGTGATTGGAAGGAAAACTTCCAATTATATGCTAAAGCGTTAAATATGGAGGAAAAAGGAAAAGAAGTATTAGCTGAATTTGATGCACATGTGGAAGGAGTAAAAGAAAAGCTTGGAGATAAAATTAATCAAGAAGTATCTGTAGTACGCTTTATGGCTGGTAAAACACGTATTTATTATACAGATTCCTTCTCTGGTGTTATTTTTGATCAATTAGGCTTCAAACGATCTGAAAAGCAAGGAAAGCTTTTCACAGAAGATAACAAGCTTGGAATGCTTGCTGTTGAAGTAGGAAAAGAACAAATCCCAGAAATGGATGGAGATGTCATATTCTACTTCACTTACGCCCCTCAAGGAGATCCAGAGGCTCTTAAAACGGAGGAAGAGTGGACAAACGACCCACTTTGGAAAAACCTTGAAGCCGTAAAAAACGGAAAAGTATACAAAGTGGATGATGCTATTTGGAATACAGCGGGTGGAGTGATCGCCGCAAACTTAATGCTTGACGACCTTGTAGAAAAATTAGGAGAATAGTTTTAAAAAGGAAGGCCCCATACCGCCTTCCTTTTTAAGCTTTATCGTCTAACCTGTCAGCACGTCCTCATTTGGATAGCGAATTTTAGGCTGTTGTGGTTTCGACAATGTAAATAATAACGTTAATGGCCCGACTTTGCCAATAAACATCAACAGAATAATCACCACTTTTCCTATTGATGTTAAGGAGCCGGTTATTCCCATCGATAGCCCAACTGTACCAAACGCCGACACAGCCTCAAATAAAATTTCTAAAAACGAATGTTTTTCAAATAAGTTTAAGATAAAAACGGCTAAAATGATCGAAATCATACTCATCATCGTAATGACTAAGGCACGCATGATAATTTCAACTGAAATGGAACGCTTTCCTACTTGTATTTCCGTTCTCCCCCTCAAAAAGGCAGCAATCGAAAACGTAATGACAATCGCAGTTGTAAGCTTTATTCCACCGCCCGTCGAAGCACTTCCAGCCCCAATAAACATTAAAATAATCATCAGGAAAATAGTCGATTCTTCCATACTAGCAATATCTAATGAATTGAAGCCTGCTGTTCTAGTTGTAACAGCTTGAAAATACGAAGCCCAAAGCTTATCCAAAAGAGGTAAAGAACCAAGTGTTTTATGGTTATAATATTCCACAATAAAGAAAAAAAACATAGCACATAAGTTCAAAGAAATTGTGCCTATCAGCATAAGCCTTGTATGCAAGGAGAGCTTTTGAAATGAACGGTTGCGCCAAATATCAGCTAAAACAGTAAATCCTAGTCCACCAATAATAAATAGAAATGAAATCATAAGATTGACAACAGGATCGCCAACAAATTGCATGAGACTGTCTGACCAAACGGAAAATCCTGCATTATTGAATGCTGAAATCGCGTGAAAAAAACTGTAATAAACTCCCTTTTCCAACCCGAATTGCGGAACCCATCGAAATGATAAAATAATCATTCCTAAAAATTCGATGACAAATGAAAAAAGAAATAAATATTTAACAAGCTGAATAACTCCTCCCAAGGAGGTTTGATTTAAGGCATGCTGAATGACGATGCGCTCTTTCATGCCAATCTTTTTTCCTAAAACGATAAATATTAAAATGGCAAAAGACATGATGCCAAGTCCACCTAATTGAATCAACAATAAAATGACAATTTGACCAAATATTGTAAAAGTTTGGCTAGTATCAACAACAACTAAACCTGTAACCGTCATAGCAGATGTAGCTGTAAACAATGCATCAAGCCAACTAATCTCTGTTTTAGTGGAGATCGGCATCTTTAACATAAACGTTCCTAGCAAAATAGAAAAAAGAAAGGTCACAACTAATAGCTGTGAAGGGTTGAGATGAATAATTTTTTCTCTTATATTCATTGCTTCGCCCTCATTTCGTTTAGGCTTTTTCTTGCTAGTACATTCCTTTTGCTATAATCGTTGCTTCCGCTATTCCTACCCACCTTATTGTACTTTAATGGTTTTTTTTGAATGTTCGTGTAATCCTCCTTCTCGCCATTTCCAATTACAATTTGCTTTTTCGGCATGTTATGTTGGTTTTTAGCTGTTACAAAAGTTAGCCGTTCAATATAAAAATATACATAAATTTTACCTTATTCAACTATATAATTGAAATTTTGTTTTACATCAAATTTGTCGTAAATATACCAAATACGGGATGATATGGACTCAACACAAGCTTTTCTGCCTCTCCCCTCGAACAAGAACGCCGGCGAGTAAATGTATTTACCCGCAAAGCGTTCATTGTTCGAGGAGGGCATGCTAAAGCATGCCCGTCGGCAAGCAAATAGCTTGCCGACTGAGGCAGAAAAGCGAGGGATCGAGCGCTGTTCACTGGATCATTAACACACCTGTACGAAACCAATAGCATGGAAATTCTTTGCTACAACTTATATATCTACAACAAATTTATTGGTAATATCAATCCGTTGAAAGCATTCGAAAAATATTAGCAGCATAGGGACGTTTAAGGTAGGCTATCCCGATGAGGAGCAGAGTTACCAGATACGGTAAGAGCATCCGAAGAGGGCAAAGTAACAAAGAATGCAAGCGTTTGCGAGCAGTCTGAAAGCAGTTCAAAAAGAACTGCTTTTATTTATCAATCGTTTCACGAACAGATGTGTCAAAAGAAAGATCTTTCTTTTTCTCTGTTTCTGTTATACATACGGCACACGCTGCATCTCCAGCCGTATTAATAGCTGTACGGGCCATATCAAGAATTCGATCAACTCCCAGTATCAATGCAATACCTTCAACTGGAAGATTAACAGAATTAAGCACCATCGCTAACATGATTAAGCCAACGCCAGGGACACCAGCAGTACCAATACTAGCTAATACAGCTGTTATGACAACTGTGATCAACTGTACCATTGTCAACTGTTCATGGTAAACTTGTGCGATAAAGATCGTCGCTACCCCTTGCATAATGGCCGTACCATCCATATTAATTGTTGCTCCAAGTGGTTGAACAAAACTGCTGATGGACTCAGGTACTTTTAGCCGTTTTTGAGCTATATCCATTGAAACTGGCAAGGTCGCACTACTTGAAGATGTACTAAATGCAATACTCATAGCTGGGAAGAATTTTTTAAAAAATAAAATTGGATTCATTTTGCCTATGAAATAAACAGCTGAACCGTAGGTCATTCCAGCATGTAAAAATAACGCTAATAGCACAACGATCATATATAATGCCATTGCTTTTACAGCATCCCAGCCTTGGCTTCCAACCGCTGTGGCAATTAAACCCAATGCTCCATATGGTGCAAGCTTCATCACGATTGTCACAAGGTACATCATTAATTCATTCCCTTGTTCTATAATCGTAAATAAACTTGAAGCTTTCTTGCCAAGCATAGAAATTCCGAAACCAACAAAAATGGAAAATACGATGATTTGCAGCATATTTCCTTCTGCCATCGCTTGAATCGGATTGGTAGGGATAATATTCAATAACGTTTCACTAATAGAAGGTGCTTCCTTTGCTTCAAACTCAGTTGCTGACATATCAAACGTTCCGATATTACCTGGCTGCAGCACTAATGCTAGTGATATACCAATCGTAATCGCAATTGCAGTCGTAATTAGGAAAAACGAAATCGTTTTGATTCCAATTCTTCCAAGCTCTTTCGGATCACCTAATCCAGCAACCCCAAGTGTAATAGAGAAGAAAACAATTGGAACGACGAGCATTTTAATTAGATTCAGAAATATTTGTCCAAGTGGGGTAAAAACGATTGTATTTAATATGTCAAACAACGTAGGTGATGTCACATTTAAAACAAGTCCAACTATTAAACCTACAAATAAACCAACCAAAATTTTCGCTGTTAGTTTCATATAAAACCTCCCCCGTTATTGAAAAAATAAATAAACCACGAGAGAACCCGTGGTATTGGTATCAAATCATTCTCTCTTCCACGCTTACGAGGTTAGCTGTCGGGTTCGGATTGAAGGGTATCCTACCTTAGAAGGATTCACCCCAGCGCTGTTCACAACACAAAACGGTTCCCCCGCTCCTTTACAGGATTAAGCGGCGTCTATTTTACTTTTTTATTATTTTATCTCAAAATTTATTATTTTGACAAATAAAATTTTGATCATCCATCAAAAGCAAAAGCCTTCCTATATAGCGGAAGGGCTTATAAATGTTTTCTCCCTGCTCGTTTAAGATGGGGCGACTTCATCATATGATAATGTTGTTACCTCTGTATAATCACCGCGTGCAATTTCTTCCTTTGTTGCATTTTGCTCTAACTCTTCATCATCGTCAATTCCAGGAGCTATTGTAGGCTCTTGTTTTTCTCTTTTTTTCATGTCACCACCCCTTTTTACATTTTCATCATTCCCTAAAGGATGAAAGTTATACTTTTAGGATGGTTGTGGACCAATCATTTTTTCCGGTTGGACAATTCGATCAAACTGTTCCGCTGACATTACATTTAGTTTAATGGCTGACTCTTTTAACGTTAAACCTTGTTCAAAAGCTAATTTCGCTACTTTTGCTGCCTTTTCATAGCCAATATGAGGGCTTAATGCGGTTACGAGCATGAGAGACTTTGTTACATATTGATTGATAACTTCCGTATTTGGCTTCATTCCAACGACACATTTATCGTGAAATGAACGCATTCCATCAGCTAGCAAACGAACTGATTGTAAAAAGTTATAGATTATCACTGGTTTAAATACATTTAGTTGAAAATTCCCTTGACTTGCCGCAAATCCAATTGAAGCATCGTTACCCATGACCTGCACAGCAACCATCGTTAAAGCTTCACTTTGTGTTGGATTCACTTTACCAGGCATAATTGAACTTCCCGGTTCATTGGCAGGGATTGAATATTCACCAATACCACAGCGCGGTCCACTTGCTAACCATCTAATATCATTAGCGATTTTCATGACATCTGCTGCCAAAGCTTTTAAGGCGCCATGTACGAGAACGATTTCATCATGACTCGTTAATGCATGAAATTTATTTGGTGATGATCGAAACATCTCTTTTGTCAAGTTTCTAATCTCTTTGGCCATTAATGCTCCAAATTCAGGATGAGTATTGATTCCAGTTCCTACAGCTGTTCCCCCTATAGCTAAGTCGCGCATTCTATCTAACGAATCGATGATCATCTTTTTGGATTTATACAACATGTGAACCCATCCGCTTATTTCTTGTCCAACAGTTAATGGAGTAGCATCTTGCAAATGGGTTCTTCCAATTTTCACAATGTCAGCATATTCCTTTTCCTTTTGTTTTAAAGTGTATGAAAGCTTTTCGATAGCAGGAATTAATTTTTTGGAAATCATTTGTACACCTGCAATATGCATAGCTGTTGGAAAGGTATCATTTGAGCTTTGTCCCATATTCACATCATCATTCGGGTGAACATTTTTTTGTATGTTCTTTTCTTTTAACTTTTCATTGGCACGATTGGCAATGACTTCATTCACATTCATATTTGTTTGCGTTCCACTTCCTGTTTGCCAAACAACTAAAGGAAAGTGCTCGTCATATTGACCATTTAACAGTTCATCACATACTTCCATAATGGCATTCGCTTTTTCCTTATCTAACTTACCGAGATCACGATTTACTTTCGCCGCACTTCTTTTAATAATGGCAAATGCATAAATTACTTCCAGCGGCATTTTTTCTGTCCCAATTTTAAAATTTTGTAAGCTTCTTTCTGTTTGTGCACCCCAATATTTATCAATCGGAACCTTCACTTCCCCCATCGTATCTCGTTCAACACGATATTTCATTGTCATCCACCCCATTCCTTCGTTTTTATTATTTCTATTACCTTAAATCTCTATAATAAACATTTTTTCCAGCACGAAACAAAATATTACTCATGAACGTTTCACTTACGTGAACAAAAAATTAGGCCGATTCCTATGAATCAGCCTAATTTTTTGTTTAGGAAATAATAATTTACATCTTGATCATTTATTCTTCTGACACTTCACCAACCACAAATTGCTTTGTTGGCATTACATGGAGATCTCTTGCCGTCACATGTGTTTGTACATGATAAATACCATTTTGTTCAAATTGCTTCGTAATGCTGTAAACCCCATTTCCTTCGTGCTCTGCTTTAATCATTTCACTGTTTTCTTTATCATCCTGCCAAATTTCGAACATAACCTCAGAAGCATCATCAACCACTTCGTCTCCTTGTGTTACTTCGACTTTCATCGTTACTTCTTCATGAGGAGAAATCGCTTCAGGTACGATAATATTGGCTTCAAGCATTTGAGGTTGTTCCTCCATTGACGCTTCATTTTGATCGTTTTTTTCTTCAGATGTCTGATCGGAATCTGCCGCACAACCAGCAGCAAGTAAAAAAACAAATACAATCGTTAAAAATTGAAACTTTTTCATTGTTTCGTACTCTCTCCTCTAATACATTTTTCATTCTTTCTCAAGCCATTCCATGTTTGTATTTAAAGAACAACAATAAATTAGTAATTGACCAATCCCCTCCCTCAACAAACAGTCAGTTTGATTATAAAAGGAAATTGTGATAAAAATTTGAAGAAATAAAAAAACATGAGCAGTTCAAACAAATTTCATGATTTCCATTTATAATTTGATTAGAATATTCCTTCACAAAAATAAAGGAAAAAGGGGTAAATAACATTGAAATCGTTAAAGGTTCTAATTGTTGATGACGAAGATAAAATGCGGGAGCTTATTAAAACTTATTTGAACAAAGAAGGATATACTTGTTTAGAAGCGAAAGACGGGATGGAAGCACTCGATCTATTAAAGAAAGAATCCCCAGACATGCTCATTGTTGATGTCATGATGCCATACATGGATGGATTTACATTAGTCGAGGAAATGCGTCATTATCATCACATTGATACCCCAGTCATTTTTTTAACCGCAAAAGGAGACGATCAAGATAAAGTGAAAGGATTAAAGCTTGGCGGCGACGACTATATTGTCAAACCTTTTAATCCTGCAGAGCTCTTAGCACGTATGGAGGTGATCTTTCGAAGAACACGCAAAGGTGTAAGCGGTTCAAAATTCGAAACATTTGGTCCTTTACAGTTTGATCTTCCGGGACGGACAGCCACTATACAAGACCGAAAGCTCACATTAACACAAAAAGAATTTGATTTATTGTTATTTTTAGCGAAAAACAAAGGGCAGGTGTTTACACGTAGTCAATTGCTTGATCAAATATGGGGACAAACCTATGAAGGCAGTGAACGAACAGTAGATACACATATTAAAACGATTCGTTTGAAATTAAAAGAAAACGCCGATCTTATTAAAACCGTATGGGGACTTGGCTATAAATTTGAGGTGAAAATTTGAAGATCAAACAGCTTTCATTAAATCAAAAGGTGCTATCACTTTTAATCATTAGTGTCGTAATGGCGATTATTTTTTCCTTTTTATTTATTCATTTTTTATATAAAGATTTATACATTCGAAGCATTAAAGAGTCTCTCATTTACCAAGGTGAGCAAACAGCAGCTCATTTTCATTACGGGTCTTTAAACCATGAAATCAAGGAGAGAATCTTTTGGTACAACGTCATTTCTCCATATGAAGTAGTTGTAGTCGATAAGCTAGATGAGCTCGATCAATTTTTTCCATATAAAATTAATTATGAAGATTTAATTAGTAAAGAAGATGAAAAACAACTGCGTGATGGAAAATATGTCATGAAGGAAGGATATGTGAAAGAATTTCAGCGAAACATTGTTGGGGCCATCTTTCCATTAGGCAATCAAGAGGAGTTAATAGGCTTTATTTATATTTATGTACCACTTGCTGAAATTCCTGAAGTATTTCGCAAGGGGATTCCTATTTTAGTTATTGCAGGTGCCTTGTTCTTTTTATTTTTATATTTCGGTATTCGTTATTTCTTGAAAACAATATTTAAGCCATTGCGTGAAATGCAAGCATTTTCAAAAGAAGTAGGCCGTGGAAATTTTTCAAAACGAGTATCCATTACCTCTTCAGATGAAATTGGAGAGCTAGCCATGGCTTTTAATAAAATGGCACAATCTCTTGAACAAGAAGAAGAAAATAAAAAAGAATTTCTCGCAAATGTCGCTCATGAACTAAGAACACCTTTAACGTATATTGGGGGATATTCGCAAATTTTACTTGATGAAATTTATCATTCCCCTGAAGAGCTGAAAAAACATTTACATCTCATTCAAAAGGAAACGAAACGAATGCAAAAACTCATTAATGATTTGATGGAGTTAAATAAATTAGAAGACAAAAACTTTAAGCTGACAAAGGAACCTATCGTTTTATCACAACTAATTCTAGATTCGCTTGAACTTTTTCAAACGTCGCTAAAACAAAGAAATATAAAGCTTGTCATGCATTTAGATGATGAACTGATTATTTACGGCGACCATTCTCGTCTCAAGCAAGTTTTTTACAATGTCGTTGACAATGCCATAAAATATTCCTACCAAAATAGTCAAATCAACATTTCCTCTTATCAGGATGGATCATTCGCGATTGTCGCCATTCAAGATTATGGAATCGGCATTCCGGCTAACGATTTAAACCGAATTGGAGAGCGTTTTTATCGAACAGATAAATCACGTTCTCGAAAAACTGGTGGAACAGGACTTGGCCTCTCCATTGTCAAAGAAATCATGCTGTTGCATGACGGAAAAATGGATATTAAGAGTGAAGAAGGGAAAGGGACTCTTCTACTATTATCTTTTCCTATTGTTGAATAAAAGGATTAGCTTGCTTGCTAACGAACGTCTCTTCCTATTTCCTGTCGTTGCCACGATTCAACTTTAATGATTAAAGCTTTTGTACGATTTTCATCCCACATTGACAAAGGGTTGAATGTTTTAATTGACGTACCGGTTGTTGGCATTGTCCACAAATCATTCGCTTTTCCATTATGAGATCTCTCCTTCTATAAAATTGTTACCTTTATAATAATATATTTTATATTAAATATCAAATAATAATTATTATAAATAATATGAAGCATATTACTATTGAGATCTACAAGGAAATGTTATAATGATTTAGAAAATTTCCAAAAAGGGGTGTGGTACGATGTATGATGTAGCGATTATTGGTGCTGGACCAGCTGGAGCAAGTGCCGCCATTTTTACAGCGAAAGCAGGAAAGAAAACGGTATTGATCGATCACGACAAAAGCATGACGAAGCGAGCTTGGGTAGAAAATCATTATGGCGTGATGGAAATAACAGGTCCAGATTTAGTGGAAACCGGAAAAAAACAAGCAGTGAAGTTCGGAGCAGAATTGGTAAACGAACAAGTAGTCGACATCACAAAAGAAGAGACGGGTTTCCTCATTCAAACAGACAAGGCTGCATTTAAAACAAAGCATGTAATTTTCGCAACAGGTATCGCAACAGATCTTGCGGAAAAAATTGGGGTAAATACAAAATCGGGAACAGAACCGCGTATTAAAACCGTCATCGATGTGGACGCTTCCGGACGTACGAATGTTGATGGAATTTGGGCTGCCGGAACGGTCGCTGGTGTTAGCGTGCATACGATCATTACAGCTGGTGATGGAGCAAAAGTTGCCATCAACATCATCAGTGAACTGAATGGTGAACGTTACGTAGACCATGATGTGTTAAAGGGTTAGTTAAAAAAGTCCTTCTATATCATATTTTTACAAATCAACAGATCTGATCCATGATCTATTGGAATTCACATTTTACTAAGCTGATGTGAGATGTGAAAAGATAAATCGTCATCTTCCTGAAACAAAAACGTCCTGCTCCGTCAACGAACAGGACGTTTTTGTCTGAAGCTATGGAGTTAATGTTAAATTCGCCTAATGTGGATGTGCTTCTAGTCGACGCTCCATATCTCGAAACGCTTTAAGTGAACGACTTAGCTTGCAGTAAGCGTCACCGCTTTCACTCCCCATTGAGTTATAGAAAGCATAAAATGGGTAGGTCATATTTCTAATTTCTCCTTTTCACTGAAAGTTCATTACAGCGATTTCAACGCTTTCGCAATCTTTGTTTCCCCTGATATTAAATCAAAGGCTTTTTTATACGTATTTGGTTCATCAAGAGTTTGAACGATTGTTCTTGCTACATCTTCCCGTGGGATGCTCCCACCAGGTAAATTTTCAGCAGCAATCACTAACCCCGTTCCTTTTTCATTACGAAGATAACCAGGGCGAATAATCGTATAATTTAATCCGCTATTCATTAACATTTTGTCAGCATAATGTTTAGCGACATAATACGGTTTAAGATTTTCAGGCCAGTTCTCACGGTTATGGGCTTGGAATGAGCTCACGATGACAAATCGTTCAACCCCGACCTTTTCAGCCGCTTCCATTGCTTTAACTGCACCATCTAAGTCGACAAGCAATGTTTTATCGGCTCCAGTATGTCCACCTGATCCTGCGGAGAATACAATTGCGTCACAACCTTTCGCAGCTTCGGCAATTTCAGCGACCGTACCTTCTAGATCAGCGAGTACCGCTTCAATTCCTTTTTGCTGAAAAGCCTCGAGTTGTTCTTGTTTTCGAACCATCGCCCTCACGGTATGTTGTTCATGCGCATAAAGCATGTCCACCACTTGTTGACCTACTTTTCCGTTAGCGCCAATGACCAAAACTTTCATCCCATTACCTTCCTTTCTTGTTCATGTTTAATCATGATCAACTCATGATAAAGCCGGAAAATGTGGAAGCACAAATTCACCTAATTCTTCAATCACTTCTTCTACTGGGCGTTGTCCATATTTTAAGTTGATGATGACATGGTTTACACCTGCATTTTGCAGCGCTTCAAGAAATTCAATTACGAAATTTCGCCCAGTACGGAATCCAAGATGAATCGGTATTGGTACATGATCTGGGTCTTCCGTTAAATCAATATAAAGCGACTGGGTAAATGGCTTAAATTTGTCTGTTAACGAACGCCAATTGTCGATCAATGATTTTTGAAATTTAAGTCCACGTGGATAGTAAATCCATCCATCACTATGTTCAGCAATCCATTCAGGCGACTGTCCGCTATGACCCGTCACCATCAAAGGTATGTCTGACAATTTCGGTTTTGGTAAAAGATCTCCGTTTGATAAATGTACACGTTTAGAGTCAATGGTTGGAAAATGCTCCTTCCATGCTTTTCTCATAACATCTATCGCTTCTCGGAACAGTTCGCTACGATCTTCCGGGTTTACAGTGAAGGCTGGAAACTCGATTGGACGGTCACCTGTTGCGACCCCGAGAATAAGTCGTTCACCAGATAATTTGTCAACTGAAGCGGCTGCTTTGGCAACATGAAGAGGATGGCGCAGCGTTAAAATAATACTTCCTGTTCCTAAGGCGATCTTTTCGGTGTGGGCCGCCACATATCCTAAATACGTAAACGGATCATACATTTGCCCGACATCACCAAAATTCGGGTCACGCAACGGGACATCTCTTATAAACAATGACGCGAATTTGAGCTCTTCTGCCCGTTTCGCCAACTTCATTTGCTTTTCGATATTCATTTCAGGGACGTCCCCCATATATGATTCAATCGGAAAGAACAACCCTAACGTTAGTTTGTTTTCTTTGTACACAGTTGAATACCCTTTATGATTTTTAAATTTTTCCATTGTTACCACACCCTTATAAAATTAGGCCATCATACAGGGATGACCCATTTCAAATTTTTTGGTTATGCCACCATATCACACTTTTAAAATTGGTGATTTCGAAACAATCTTTTAATTTCCATAACGTTTTTTATGATGCGACAGTAGCAAATGCTGTATTCTCTTTAATTACTTTGTCAATAATGGCACTGCCAAGACAAACCTCACCGCCATAAAATACCGCTACTTGTCCTGGAGTAACAGCTTTAATCGGTTTTTCGAATTCTATAAATGCTGTTCCATCCGCACGAAGATGAACACGTACGTTTTGATCTTCTTGGCGGTAGCGGAATTTTGCTGTACATACAAACGTACCCTGACGAACTTCTCCATTTATTAAGTTAACGTTTGATGCTATAACACCTGTGGAGAACAATGCTGGATGGTTTTTTCCTTGTGCGACGAGTAAAACATTGTTTTCTAAATCTTTATCGACGACATACCAAGGTTCACCTGTTCCTTTGCCACCGATGCCAAGTCCTTTTCGTTGACCAATCGTGTAATACATTAATCCATCATGAATACCTAGAACTTCTCCGTCGAGTGAACGAATTTCTCCTGGCTTTGCCGGCAGAAAATTCTTTAAAAAGCGTTTGAAATTTCTTTCCCCAATAAAACAAATTCCAGTACTATCTTTTTTATTGGCGGTAATAAGGTTTAGTTCTTGAGCGATTTTTCGTACCTCATCCTTTGTTAATTCTCCTAATGGAAACAGAACTTTGGACAAATGATCTGCCGTTAATTGGCTAAGAAAATACGTTTGATCTTTATTGGAGTCTTTTCCACGTAGTAAGGTGATTTGACCATTTTCTCTGTTAATTCTTGCGTAATGACCTGTCGCGATATAATCAGCATCTAGCGAAAGAGCGTAGTCAACGAACGCTTTAAATTTAATTTCGGTATTACATAACACATCAGGGTTAGGTGTTCGACCTCGTTTCAGCTCATCCACAAAGTACGTAAACACACGGTCCCAATATTCTTTTTCAAAGTTCACACTATAGTAAGGAATACCGAGTTGATTAGCCACTCTTCTCACATCTTCATAATCTTCCGCTGCCGTACAAACCCCGTCATCATTAGTGTCATCCCAGTTTTTCATAAAGACGCCGATGACATCGTACCCTTCTTGTTTCAAAAGGTAAGCAGCCACAGAGGAGTCCACCCCACCAGACATTCCGACGACAACCCGTTTTTTCTTCATTCCTATTCACCTCCATAAACTGAAATATATTTTGTTACAGTTTTATTCAAAAAAAATTTTCTGAGCACAACTAACACAAACTAGCATCAGCTGTGCCTTTTAATACTAGTCTTCGCTATGAGATTCACTTTGATTGATCTCATCAATAATATCTTGTATAGTCACACTTTTTAAATAGTTTAAAAAGTGCTCTTCCGCATTTTGAAAAACGCGAATGAGTATATCGGATAAATGTTTACCGATCAGACAATTTTCATTGGCATCAGGACATTTCGGTACAAGCGTCTCTTCACTCGTTACTTTAAATATTTTGTCTAAGGTAATACGCTCTGGTGTATCGTTCAAAGAGAAACCACCTTTCGCCCCTTCTTTAGAAGTAATAATATTTTCTTTCCTTAATACACTTAAAATTTTTCTTAACCTTACTGGGTGGACCGAAACGCTTTGAGAGATGTCTTCACTGGTCACTCGTTGGTTTTGCTTTTGGGCTAAATACGCAACGCAGTGAACAGCAATCGAAAAATCGCTATTCATAAGAAACCTTCCCCCTAAATGTAATATTAATGGTTACAGTTTATATTGTCAACAAATACAAAACTTCTAACTGAGTCAAGTTTTGGCAGAGGATGAGTTGAATTTTAGCCTTTATGTAAAAGCTTGTTCATATACTTTTTTCCTATTGAATGAATAATGACGCCATTTTGTTCCATCATTCCATAATCTTCTATAACTTTTTTCTAACCTTTCACAGTGAACTAATTCGCTAGACGATTTCCATTCAATCTTAAATTAAGCTTGAGCGCAAATGAGGAGCGGCTCAAGCCAATATTTCTAAAGGTCAAAATCTTGAAACTAATCATTTTCATTGGACTTTTCTTCAGGTAAATCCTCTTGTTTCTCCTTTGATAGAAACCAGCCCCCTAATGCGATCAAAATGAGTACAGCATAGAATGTAATTTTCCATTGAGGTGATTTGGCAAAGCCTTCAGGTAAGATTGCCAGCTGAGGGTGTGATAATGTATAAACAGATAGCTTGATCCCTACCCAACCTACAATGATAAATGCTGCGATCTCCAATCCAGGTTTCGTATGAAGCAATTTTACAAAGAAATTCGCTGCAAAGCGCATAATAATTAAACCAATTATTCCCCCAGCAAAAATAACGAGGAACTTACCTCCATCTAGCCCTCCGATTTGCGGAAGATTTGTATTCGGAAGTGTAACGGCTAATGCTACGGCTGCAAGAATGGAGTCGATTGCAAAGGCGATATCAGCCAATTCTACTTTCAAAACAGTTCCCCAAAAGCCCGATTGTTTCTTTTCTAGTTTTTCTTCATTCTTTCCTTTATTGGCAACCTTTTTTCTAAATATATGATTAATGGCAATAAACATTAGATAAAGCGCACCTATTGCTTGAATTTGCCATACGTTGACAAGAAATGAAATCACAAACAGAGACAAAAAACGGAAAACAAATGCACCTGCAAGTCCATAAAACAACGCTTTCTTTCTCCGTTCTTCTGGAAGATGCTTGACCATAATTGCTAATACAAGTGCATTATCAGCTGCCAATAGCCCTTCAAGTGCAATGAGAAGTAGTAATACCCAGCTGTATTCTAATAAAATGGAAAGATCCACGTTATCTGAATCCTCCTTTTGCATTCTAAATATAGTTCAACACCAAGTTTTAACAATTGATATTGATTTTATCATTTTAATACACAATAGTAAATGAATTGTCTTTTCACAAATTTCAGATCTAATTTGCAACTAATTTTTTATTAATTTTTCATTTAAAAATCTTTCGAACATTATCTCTATCTTTTACATTTTATTCATTCATCATTCGATCAACTTGATCAACTTTTTCTATCTTTTTATCATTCCATTCATTATAATGTAATGTGGACATTAAACGAAAAGCTTGGAAGTGAGATGTATTGATTCAATCGATTTTGTCTAATATTGCATTATTATTAATCATGCATTTAAGTATCCAAAGACTTTATTTTGAGAAATTAAAAAATGATTTATCAGATTCATTCACTCGATTTTTTCATATTTTACTAACCTCTTTAGCGATCATCGCTATGTTTTATGTGCCCATTTTCATCGGTGAATATCGTTTTGACTTACGGACGATTCCCATTACTTATGTCGCTTTATTACACGGGCCTCCATTTACCATTCCAATCCTTGCGGTTACATCGATATGGCGGTTTATGATGGGAGGACCTGGTGCTTTACCGGGTATTGTTTTTGGGCTTGCTTTACCAACTTTGTTGGCACTCATTCATTATTCTCTTCAAAAGCATAATATAACGAACTTAAAATTCTTTTTCCTATACTCCCTTTTTTGGATAATTAGCGACTTGCCGATCATTTTTTTAGTTCCTAATGGTTTGGAAGCTTTTAAAGATATTGCTGTACCTCGTTTTCTTTCCTTTCAAATTGGGGCGTACATTTTACACTATTTTGTTCAATCAAGTCGACATCAACATCAGCTCGTTGAACAGCTCAAAACATATGCAGACCGAGATCCATTAACAGGTTTATATAATATGAGAAAATTTGCTGAAATCATTAGTGAATTAAGATCCAAAACACCACTTTACATTGTGATGCTCGATTTAGATTTTTTCAAAAAAATTAATGATACATACGGACATAGATGTGGTGATAAAGTATTAAAAGAAGTGGCTGAAATTCTTCAAAACGCTGATCCTAAAAAAATAGTCGCGGGACGTTACGGTGGAGAAGAATTTATACTATCCATTGCATCATCGAATAAAAATGATGCAATGGAAATAGTTGAAGCAATTCGGCATCAAATGGAAGAACATCACTTTTATTCATTAGACGGTCAATTAATTAACACCATCACCATTTCAGCAGGTATTGCACCGTTAAAGGAGCACTGGGGAATAGAAGCTGCCATTGAGCTAGCGGATTATTATTTGTATATAGCAAAAGAAACTGGCCGAAATCGTGTAGTGGCAGATCTATAATAAAACGTATGGCTTTAAAGATTGATTGTGGCCATACGTTTTTGATTTAAACAATTTCCTCCCTCTATAAACTTTAATTTTCTTCAGATTTTTAACATGCATAGGATTCACTAGCACTACATCATATCCTTTTGCCTTTAGAAAGTAGGCAAGATTTAGCCAATAATGACCGGTAGGCTCCATTCCAAACATCACGTGATCCTTATGATGGTCTTTTTGGTGACGATTGACACAATCTAACAAGGTTTGAAAGCCGTGTATACGATTTTCAAAGAACAATCTCTTGCCAAATTCTAAGCCTCGATCATCTTGAAAACGGGCTACGTGCTTTTCTTTCGCTACATCAATACCTACAATAAGAGTTGATGGTGTAATTTGAGAGATTTTTTGATTTTGTGTATAATTCATCTTGAGTCCTCTTTGGTTTATTTAATTTCGGGGTCAATGCGCTTTGACACCCTGTACTATACCAAGGGGATTTTTTTATCAAACCTCAAATTTCTTCATTAGAGGAATGCTCCTAGATATTGTTTACACTCTGTTAATTTTCAAAATCCTTCCAATAATAAAAAATCCCCTCTTTATAAAAAGAAGGGTTAGATTATACCTGATTCAGGATTAATATTTAAGTCAATAGGTAAACCTATTCTAAAGAAATTTCTAGCAAAGGATTGTGCAACATGTTCTCTATATGGTGGAAGCAGCCTTATTCTTTCTTCCCTTTTTTGTATCAGAATTTTTCCCAAAGCTTTTTTTGGCAACGTATAGGTTTGTCTTAATAAAACGACCATATAGTCCATTTTTAGTAATGGTTTTTGCGGATCATTAAATTCATTTATTACGTGAAAATCTAGATAACTACCAGACTTCAATTTTTGAATAATAGAATTTTTTTTCTTCCTTTGAGATCCTGTCAAAGAATTATAATTAAAATTTTTTTTGACTTCATCATTTAAATCCTTAAGCATTAAACCTTCAATAACCTCTGACAAAGGCATTAATGCGCACAAAGTAACATCTTCAACTTTATCATTTACCAAATCACAGGCTTGTGTCATTACTATAACATCATATATTCCACCGCCAAGTTTAAAAAATGGAAACTCTTCTTTCTCTTTTATAATTGGCACTGGACATTTTAAAATAATATCTCCCTGTTCAATTGGTTCATCATATGGAACAGGTTAATACCATTGATAATCCAAAGTGTCTCCCCCTATTTCTATACTGTAAAATGATCAATTGGGTTAGTTTTTCCGTGATAGTCGTTATCAATTAATGACACTTTTGAAAAATCATATTTTAATTCTGATGTAAACTCGATCTCTTCTTCATCAAGTTCAAATATAGAGTAAGGTGAGACTTTTAAATTAGCCTCTGTCACTTTTTCAACTTTTGAAAAATCAGGTAGTTTTTTGCTCATTGGATTCGCCCCCAGTAAAGAGCCATTAAATAAAACTTTTGATACAGGATTACTCTTATCATATTCTTTACTAGAAGGATTATACACATTAAATACTACCTAGTTTACTTCTTTTTCGTTTTTTGGTGGGTTGTTTAATTTTTTTGTCAAAACCCCTGTTGTTACATTAACTTGTTTGACAACATCTATTGGATCAATTGTAAGGGTTGCATTTGCTATGTTACTTAATGAAGAGACAAACATGAATGAAGCCATACCAGCTTTTCTAAAAAAAGTCCTACTTGGACCACTAAAAGAGACATTATTCTTTGTTCCTATAGGCGGAAAAGTAGCTATTTCAGTCATCTTTCTTCTCCTGCCTTTACATAAATAGGGTAATCGCCCAAATTTTCACCATCAAAATAAACTCTTGTTTTATAAGTTCCTTCCGTTTTAAAAACTACATTACGAAAATCCATATTAAACATCATACCTTTTTGCTCAGGGGGTAATGAAATCATAATTTTAGGAGCAGTCCCCTTTGGTAATGAAATTGTATTAGTGTCTATTAGTGGTGGTTCATTTTCATTCGGGCTTAAAAATAAAACCCTCAATGTATGATCTGATTCATTATCCAACCCTTGTACTCCAAAAACGACTGAAAAAGAATACATACCGGGAACAAAGACAGGGTTCATAACCAATAAAGGATTAGTAATATGCATCTGTCCTTGAGGATTCAATTCTGCCCGATCACAATACATAAAAGTAGATATTTTAGGCATTTTAAATACCTCCAGTAATACTTGTCCAAAAATAAGATAAAATAAAAACACTTTTTCTAAAGTGTTTCCAAAAATCATGTGTCTGAAACTTGCGTTTTTATCAGTAAATATCATTACATATCGTTTTATTATCACTATTATAAACCAAAAATAAAATTTTGTGTAAATATATATAAAATTTTATAATATTTTATTCAAATTTTTTTGTATTTTATCAAATTGTAAGCTGTCGCGCAATTTGCGAAAAACTATGGAGTCAGTCAAGACTTTGTGGGAATTTTTTTGGTTCGCTGAAAATAGATGTAAGTCATAGGTTAGCGAACCATTTTTTTGAATTTCATCCGTAAGCGGTTTCGGACTCTCTTCCCTTGCCATGACAGACGAATATGTATACCTTTTTTTACCATCCCTTGAATTCAGACAGGGCATGATCGATCGGTGTCCCGGACGATTTGCTGTAAATATGGCTTGTTTCCGCGTGATCTCCGGCCAAAGACGGCGGACGCGTTGTTTCGCCTTGTTCACGATCCGTCTGTTTGGTGGATGCCGTCGACGCCGTTTCCTCCACCGGCTGCGACGATTCTTCTCCGAAAAGACGTATCCCATCCATCCAGGCAATCATTGCCTTGAAAAACGCCCCGAGTCCCTTGTCTGTCCAACTGCGGCGGTATTTCACCCGATACGCCAACTGGCTCATCACGCTTTCAGCCCTCCCCATCGGATACATGCCCGTTATGTCCACACACGGATCATAGGCCTATTCGTTCATCAAACATTCCTCGAAGCCTTCCCACACCTCCCTCTTGCCCTCATGAACGTAATGGCGCTGATTCACGAATTCGATCCGGGAGCCGTTGCGCTTCCACCCTTCGTGAACGGTCAGGATTTTGTCTTCCTTGGCCCGTTTTCCCTTCCCTTGGCGAGAGACAAACAGTCCATCGGCCTCCACAAACAGCACCCGTCCATAGAGCTTCGGCCTCGAGCACCAACTGGCGGATCGCCTCATGGCTCATCACTGGATACCAGACCATCTGGGCAAGCGTACAAGCCGCTTTGCGATAGGAAGAGCACTCCACCGCCAATCCCACCGCCGTTTCTTCTAGACAAGGGCTGATTGACTGCGATCCATCAAACGCTAAAAAGGAATCCAGCAAAAACGTGTAACGGTTTTGTTCTCGATCCAAATAGTAGTTTCGCTCAAAGGTAACTTCGCCAAACAAGGTTTGAATCGTGGTGCGTCGTTTGTCTTTCAAGTGGTACCATAAAGACATTGTAACCACTCTCCAAACATACTCGCACATCATGGATGAAATGGAACAAAAAGAGTCCCGCCAAGTCGATCTAACGATGGAGGAACTCTACAATGCAAAATAAAAAGCCGTGCAAAATTCGTGCAAAATTTTTTCGAAAACTATAGGATTCTTTCGGATTCCAGAAAAATAAAAAACGACCGCAAACGCAGTCGTATCAATGGTTTCACTAATTTCATTCGTTATCTATCGGATATTAGAAGTGGAGACGGTGGGAGTCGAACCCACGTCCAGAAATATCGCCACTTAAGCATCTACGAGCGTAGTCGGTAATTTTTGATTCGCTGTCCCTTATGCCTACCGACAGGCGTCCAGGCAGCTAGTCTGATGAATCTCTTCCCTCATCCTCAGACGGCGGATTTGGGCGTAGCCCACTTCATTTGAACCCCTATACTTCCACATGGGCGATGAAAGCAAGGAGCCTTTAGCTATATTAAGCAGCTAAAGCGTAATTGTTTTCTTTGCCAGTTATATTTAGGCGACGTTTTTGACGAAGACGATCCCTCCGGCTCGCAGCTTAAGCTCGATCTATCCCTGTCGAATCCGTAACGTCCCCATTGTGTCAAACAAATGAGTCGTACAGAAAAACTTCGAGCTTAAACGCTTTTGAAAACTTGTTAACTGGCAACGACACTTATTATTATAACAAAATATATATATTTTTCAATTGTAAATGACTGTAAAACTTAATACATTCCTTTTTGACGTTGGCTAAAGGCACGCTCAATTTCACGTTTTGCTTCTTTCCGTTTTAAATCTTCACGTTTATCGTATTTCTTTTTCCCTTTTCCTAAACCTATTAACACTTTGGCAAAACCGTTTTTAATATAAAGCTTTAGTGGTACAAGAGAATAACCTTGCTCTTTCGTTAAACCAATAAGTTTGTTAATTTCACGCTTATGCAGCAGTAATTTACGCGTTCTCAGAGGATCGTGATTATAACGGTTTCCTTGATCATAAGGACTTATGTGCATATTGTGTAAAAAAACTTCTCCTTTTTCTACTTTCGCAAACGAATCCTTTAAATTCACTCGTCCTAAGCGAATAGACTTTATTTCCGTACCTTGAAGAACGATGCCTGCTTCGTACGTTTCTTCAATAAAATAGTCATGATGCGCTTTTTTATTTTGGGCAATAAGCTTCCCTTCTCCTTTTGGCACGTTACTCACCCTTTCCTTATTACAAAGGAACGTATGTTTTTAGCGGTAAGGTTTATTATAGCAAATCTTGATTCGTTTCTCAATGTTCATAAGCGAAAAGGAAGCCTGAAATTTGGCTTCCTCCGTTAACGCTTTTTCTTCTTTTTCTTTTTTCCTCTTTTAGTTTTTGGGATGTTTTCGTAAAATTTCTTTTTCGGTTTTGGCGGCTTTGTTGACCACTCTTCTTCGTCACGTCGTTTTTTCCCGCCTTTAATCACTTTTGGTGATTGTTTTTTAACCGGTTTTCGTCTTGTTCCTTTCATCCCGACTATTTCAAAATCGATAGAACGCTCATCTTTATTTACTTGAATGACTCGGACCGTAATTTCATCACCAATTCGATACACATTGCCAGTGCGTTCGCCTATCATGGCATAATGTCTCTCATCATAACGATAGTAGTCATCCGTCATATAACTAACATGGACAAGACCTTCAATGGTATTTGGAAGTTCAACAAATATACCAAAGTTGGTAACAGAACTAATAATCCCGTCAAATTCCTCTCCAATTTTGTTCATCATAAATTCGGCTTTTTTCAAATCATCTGTTTCCCGTTCTGCGTCAACAGCACGGCGCTCCATTTTCGATGAGTGCTCAGCAATATCTGGCAGCTCTATCGCCCATTTTGCTCTTGTTTCTTCATCCATTTTTCCTTCAATCAAGTACGTACGAATCAGTCGGTGAACAATTAAATCTGGGTACCGGCGAATCGGTGATGTGAAATGTGTATAAAAATCTGTCGACAAACCGTAATGTCCGAGATTTTCCGGATCATATTTCGCCTGTTTCATCGAACGAAGCATGACCGTTGAAATCACCATTTCTTCTGGCTGTCCTTTTACTTCATCTAAAATATTTTGCAGTGCACGGGGGTGAATTTGATTTCCAGTCCCTTTCACTACATAACCGAAATTCGTTATAAACTCTAAAAAGCGTCGGAGTTTTTCTTCGTTTGGATCTTCATGAATACGATAAATAAATGGAACATTCATCCAATGGAAATGCTCGGCAACTGTTTCGTTTGCAAGAAGCATGAATTCTTCGATTAACCGTTCTGCCACAGAACGTTCGCGAAGAACAACATCATAAGGTTTTCCTTCTTCATCAACAAGCACCTTTGCTTCTTTAAAATCAAAATCTATCGCACCGCGTTTCATTCGTTTATTTCGCAGTATACTGGCTAACTCTGCCATCGTTTCAAACATCGGAACAAGCGGTTCATATTTTTGGCGTAATTCTGCATCTTGATCAACAAGGATTTTATTCACATCGGAATAAGTCATTCGTTCGGTTGTTCGGATAACACTTTGGAAGATTTCATGGTGCACCACTTGACCATTTGGATCGACTTCCATTTCACATGACAATGTTAACCGATCAACTTTCGGATTTAACGAACAAATCCCGTTTGATAAGCGATGTGGAATCATTGGTATAACACGATCGACTAAATATACACTTGTCCCACGTTCGAATGCTTCACGATCTATTGGGCTGCCTTCTTTAACGTAATAGCTTACATCAGCAATATGTACACCTAGCTTATAATGTCCATTTTCAAGTTTTTTTACCGTCACCGCATCATCTAAATCTTTTGCATCTGCTCCATCGATCGTAACAATCATTTCATGACGTAAATCACGGCGATTTTTCAATTCTTCCTCTGAAATCGTATCAGGTGTGTCATTTGCCTGTTTCAATACATCTTCAGGAAAATGTTGCGGAAGGCCGTAGTTATGAATAATCGATAAAATATCCACACCTGGGTCATTTTTATGACCTAAGATTTTAATAATTTCTCCTTCTGCACTTAGCCGTCCTTCTGGATACGTTGTTAGACGAACGACAACTTTATGACCTTCAACAGCACCGTTCGTTTTATCTTTCGGAATAAATATATCATTGGAAATCTTTTTATCATCTGGGATTACGAAGCCAAAATGTTTACTTTCTGTATACGTGCCGACAATTTCTTGAACGCCCCGTTCCAATATTCGAATAACGGTGCCTTCTTGTCTATTCCCACTTGATTTGGAGCTAAGGCGAACGAGGACCGTATCCCCATGCATAGCATTGTTTAGTTCACCTGGCGGAATAAAAACATCGTCAAATCCAGGTTCAATGGGCTCAACAAAGGCGAACCCGCGCGCATGACCAACTACTGTTCCTCGAACTAAGTTCATTTTTTCAGGGAGACCGTAACGATTGCTTCTCGTTCGCACAATAAATCCTTTTTCTTCCATTTCATTTAAAGTGATGACAAGCTCTTTAAATTCATCAGCATCTTCAATTCCTAATGCTTCTTCAAGTTCTTTTACGGTTAATGGCTTATATGCTTCTTCTCTCATAAAATTAAGAAGCTCTTCCATTCTCATTTGATTTGCTTCTGCCAAATGGCAGCCCTCCTTTCAAACTCTACCAGTCAAGAGTTTCCAAAAATTCATACACATCTTGATGAAGCTGATCACGTTCTTTATCGAGGGTAATAACATGTGTAGAGTTTTCATACCATTTTATTTGTTTATGATCAGATTCCACACCGTTGTATATGATGTTTGCACTATCTGTATTAATCATTTCGTCATGCCGAGCTTGTACGACAAACGTCGGCGTATAGATCATATCAACATGATCACGAACTTCAGCAATTAAATTCTGAAGGGCTTTTAATGTTTTCATTGGTGTTTTTTTAAACTCTTCTATTTCCCGTTCGATTTGTTCTTCTGATTTTCCTTCAAATTGTTTATATTTTCGGGCGTAGGCCAAAACACCTTGATACATCGTTTCTTCGCTCTTAATATACATTGGGGCACACATCGGAATAATGCCCTTTACTGGAACAGTGTAGCCTAATTTAAGGGAAAAAACACCTCCAAGTGATAAACCCGCAACTGCGATTTGTTCATAACCTCTTTCCTTTAAAAATTGATAGCCATCCATCACATCTTGCCACCAATCTTCCGGTCCTGTATGAACAAGCTCTTCAGGAGGGACTCCATGCCCCTTATATTGCGGTGCATGACATGTATATCCTTTATCCTGTAAAAAGCGGCCTAGCATCCGAACATCAGCTGTGTTTCCAGTGAATCCGTGAAGCAATAAGACCGCCCGTTCTCCAGCCTCAAAAGTAAATGGTTTTGGTGCAACCACTCTCATGGTGAAACTTCCTTTCTATATCTAATCTTTCCTCTCGACACTGATTTAAGCTAAAACAACTTAATAATGAAATGAACGAAAGTATTAGAAGTGGAAATAATATAAAGAGATAATCCTGTCCCACTAAATATCCTGTAACATTTCTAAGAAAGTTATTACTCTTTCAAATACCTTTACTCTGTGTGATGCCATCAAGCAACAGCGGAACATTCAACCCTATACAAATCATAACACCTACCCAAAAAGGTGGAAAGAAATTTAATACATAAAGGCTGTTTTCGTAAACTTTGTTGCTTTTCGACTCACACTAAAGTGTGACATAGCAAGCGTTTTGCTTGCTTGACAGTCGAAAAGCTATGGTTGTAAAGCAACAATCTTTTAGAAAAGAGCCATAAAAAAAGGTCTGAATAGGATAGTTCAGACCCCTTACAGATAAGCAATAGCAATTGTTAAGACGAAAAATAACACCGAAAGAACAACGGTAATACGGTGTAATATTAAATCCATGCCGCGAGCTTTTTGCTTTCCAAACAATTGTTCAGCTCCACCGGAAATTGCACCTGAAAGTCCTGCACTTTTTCCAGATTGTAATAAAACGACAGCAATTAAGGCAATCGATACAATGATGAGTAAAACCGTTAATAAAATGTCCATGTGACACCTCCTAATACGAACAATGACGCTATTTCCAATTTACCATAAAAGATAAGAAAAGTCACGAAACCGACAATGTAACTTTTTTGTTCATTGGAAAATCAATTAAATTAGAGAAAAAGGACTTCCATCACGACTGTGAGATGAGAAGTCCTTTATTCTTATCCATGATTATTTTTTAAGGTTGTAAAAGGATTTGATCCCTTCGTATTTTGCTGTTTCGCCAAGATTGTCTTCGATGCGAAGCAATTGGTTGTATTTCGCTACGCGGTCTGTACGGGAAGGAGCACCTGTTTTAATTTGACCTGCGTTTGTCGCAACCGCAATGTCAGCAATTGTGCTGTCTTCTGTTTCACCAGAGCGGTGAGAAATAACCGCTGTGTAACCTGCACGTTTTGCCATTTCGATTGCTTCGAATGTTTCTGTTAATGTACCGATTTGGTTCACTTTAATTAAGATTGCGTTGCCAACACCTTGTTCAATACCTTGAGCAAGTTTCTTAGTATTTGTCACGAATAAATCGTCACCAACAAGCTGTACTTTATGTCCAATGCGTTCAGTTAATAGTTTATGACCTTC
This sequence comes from Bacillus alveayuensis, assembly GCA_030812955.1. Lineage (GTDB taxonomy): Bacteria > Bacillota > Bacilli > Bacillales > Aeribacillaceae > Bacillus_CB > Bacillus_CB alveayuensis. The sequence continues at coordinate 132,665 of JAUSTR010000002.1, read as the reverse complement.
CCAATCGTTTTCATCTAATCCGTCTTCAATTGAAATGATAGGATATTTAGAAACAAGCTCTTCATACCAAGCAACCATTTCTTCAGACGTTTTCACAACGCCTTCGCCTTCTAAATGATATTTTCCATCTTCTTTGTTGTAAAGCTCAGAAGATGCAACGTCCATTGCAAGCATAACTTCTTCTCCTGGTTTGTAACCAGCTTTTTCAATCGCTTCGATAATTGTTTGAAGAGCTTCTTCGTTAGAACCTAAGTTTGGAGCGAAACCACCTTCGTCACCAACAGCTGTGTTGTAGCCTTTTTCTTTTAATACCGCTTTTAAGCTATGGAAGATTTCAGCACCCATGCGAAGTGCTTCACGGAAGTTCTCCGCACCTACAGGCATGATCATGAATTCTTGGATATCTACGTTGTTATCTGCGTGTGCTCCACCGTTTAAAATGTTCATCATTGGAACTGGTAATGTGTTCGCATTAAATCCACCAAGGTATTGGTATAAAGGTACACCTAAGAAATCAGCTGCAGCGCGAGCTACCGCCATAGATACACCTAAAATAGCATTTGCACCAAGTTTTCCTTTGTTTTCTGTTCCGTCAAGCTCAATTAAAAGCTTATCGATTGCATTTTGCTCTGTAACGTCCATACCTAATAGTTCTGGTGCAATTACTTCATTTACGTTTTTAACAGCCGTTAAAACACCTTTACCAAGGTAACGCTCTTTATCACCATCACGAAGTTCTACTGCTTCATATTCTCCAGTAGAAGCTCCACTTGGAACTAATGCTCGACCGAATGCACCTGATTCTGTGTAAACTTCTACTTCTACAGTTGGGTTACCGCGAGAATCTAATACTTCACGTGCGTAAACATCAATAATTTGTGGCATCGTTTTCGACTCCTTTTCTTCTTTATTTTTCATGAGTTGTTAAATTATTTTTCAATTAACGATTTTCCAGTCATTTCTTCAGGTTGCTGTAAACCTAATAATTCAAGCATTGTTGGTGCTAAGTCACCTAAAATACCATCTTTACGCAATGTAAGTCCTTTTTTTGTTACAATCACTGGAACTGGGTTTGTTGTATGAGCCGTTTGTGGCTTACCTTCTAATGTTACCACTTCATCTGCATTCCCATGGTCAGCCGTAATGATTGCTACTCCACCTTTTTCTAAAATGCGATCAACGACTTTACCTAAGCATTCATCTACTGCTTCAACTGCTTTAATCGTTGGCTCTAATTTTCCAGAATGCCCAACCATATCTGGATTGGCATAATTTAAAATGATAGCATCATGTTTATCAGCATCAATTTCTTTTAATAATGCTTCTGTCACTTCGTATGCACTCATTTCCGGCTTTAAGTCGTAAGTTGCCACCTTTGGAGAATCAATTAAAATACGTTCTTCTCCAGGGAATGTTTCCTCACGACCACCGCTCATAAAGAATGTCACGTGCGGATATTTTTCAGTTTCTGCAATACGAAGCTGTTTTAATCCACCTTGAGAAATCACTTCACCAAGCGTATTATCAAGATTTACAGGTTTGAACGCTACATAACCGTCAACCGTTTCACTAAAGTGAGTTAAGCATACAAAAAACAAGTTTTTCGGATGCTTCGGTCCACGATCAAAGGAACGGAAGTCTTTATTTGTGAACGTATTGGAAATTTGAATTGCACGGTCAGGACGGAAGTTATAGAAAATAATCGCATCATGATCTTGAATCGTTGCAACAGGTGAACCATCTTCTTTCGTCATAACAGATGGAATGACAAACTCATCATAAATCTCATTTTTATAAGAATCATCAATGCATTCAAATGCATTTTTGTAAGTTGGACCTTCACCGTATACCATCGCACGGTATGCTTTTTCAACACGGTCCCAGCGCTTATCACGGTCCATAGAGTAGTAGCGTCCAGAAATGGTTGCGATTTCACCTACACCATATTCCGCGATTTTTTCATTGAGCTCTTCTATATATTTCTTCGCCGTTTGCGGGCCAACGTCACGACCATCTAAAAATCCATGAATATAGACGTTTTCAACATTTTGTTCTTTCGCCATTTTTAACAGTGCGTATAAATGATGAATATGGCTATGAACACCACCGTCTGATAGCAAACCAAATAAATGAAGGTTTGTCCCTTTTTCTTTTACGTGGTTCATCGCCGCAAGGAAGGTTTCATTTTCAAAAAATTCTCCTTCACGAATGGCGACATTTACACGTGTTAAGCTTTGATAGACGATGCGCCCTGCACCAATATTTAAGTGACCGACCTCAGAGTTTCCCATTTGACCTTCAGGAAGTCCCACTGCTTCACCACAAGCTTTTAACGTTGCATGCGGAAACTCATTCCAATAACGATCAAAGTTTGGCTTTTTCGCTTGTGCAACCGCATTTCCCTTTGTTTCTTCCCGTAGTGCAAATCCGTCAAGTACAATTAACGCTACTGGTTTTTTACTCATGTTGTCCTGCCTCCAAAAGCTGTAAGAAAGACTGAACTTCTAAGCTTGCGCCTCCTACTAATGCACCATCAATATCAGACTGTGCCATAAAATCTTTAATATTAGCTGGTTTTACACTACCACCGTATTGAATGCGAACCTCGTTTGCTGCTTCATTTGAATAAACATCGGCAATAACTTTACGAATGTGTGCACAAACTTCATTCGCATCTTCTGCTGAAGAAGATTTTCCTGTTCCGATAGCCCAGATTGGTTCATATGCAATGACAACTTGTTTTACTTGTGCTTCATCTAATCCTTGAAGAGCTTTTTTCACTTGGTCTCCAACAAGTTCATTCGTTTTACCAGATTCACGCTCCTCTAGCGTCTCACCAACACAAACAATCGGTGTTAATCCGTGCTTAAAAGCAGCTAAAACTTTTTTGTTAACAGACTCATTTGTTTCATTAAACATTTCGCGGCGCTCTGAATGCCCAATAATGACATATTGTACTCCGATATCTTTTAACGACACGGGGCTAATTTCTCCTGTAAAAGCACCACTTTCCTCAAAGTGCATGTTTTGCGCACCAATTTTTAAATGTGTGCCATCTGCTTCTTCCACGAGCTGTCCTAAAAATAATGCAGGTGCACATACGACAGAATCAACCTTTTCAGGTGAAGGAACGAATGATTTCACTTCTTTTACGAAGCTTTTAGCTTCTTCCAGCGTTTTGTGCATTTTCCAGTTTCCTGCGATAATTGGTTTTCTCATGTTTACACCTTCCTTTTTAAAGGCTTGTGCCATCCATTCATCCATAAAGTTCAAATGTCGTAAGGGTAAGGTAAGGTCATTACTTATTTTCTAATGCTTTGACTCCTGGAAGTACTTTACCTTCCATAAACTCTAAAGATGCTCCTCCACCAGTGGAGATGTGATCCATTTTTTCAGCTAAACCAAATTTTTCTACAGCTGCTGCAGAATCTCCACCACCAATAACTGTATATGTATTTTCTGCAGATGCTAAGCTTTCTGCCACAGCTTTCGTTCCATTTGCGAACGTATCCATCTCAAATACGCCCATTGGACCGTTCCAAACGACTAGCTTTGAATTTTGAATGACTTCATTGTATGTTTCAATCGTTTTCGGACCAATGTCCAGTGCTTCCCAATCACTAGGAATGCTGTCAATTGATACAACCTTTGTGTTCGCATCATTTGAGAAGTCATCAGCAACGACCGCATCCACTGGCATGTAGAAGTTGACACCTTTTTCTTTTGCACGGTCCATGAAGGATTTTGCTAATTCAATTTTATCTTCTTCTAATAAAGACTTTCCAACTTCATGACCTAATGCTTTGACGAATGTGTAAGCTAAACCGCCACCGATAATTAAGTTATCTACACGGTCTAATAAGCTTTCAATGACACCGATTTTATCTTTCACTTTTGCCCCACCAATAATCGCTGTAAATGGGCGATCTGGATTTTCAAGTGCTTTACCTAAAACATTAATTTCTTTTTCCATTAAAAATCCTGCCACTGCTGGTAAATGTTCAGCAATACCTGCAGTAGAAGCATGAGCGCGGTGAGCAGCACCGAATGCATCATTAACGTATAAATCTGCTAATTCAGCAAACGCTTTTGATAATTCTGGATCATTCTTTTCTTCTCCTGGGTAGAAACGAACATTTTCTAATACAAGAACGTCACCTTCTTGCATGTTGGCAATTTCTGCTTTCACAGCTTCACCGTACGCTTCGTCCACTTTTTTCACAGGTTTATTTAATAGCTCTTCAAGACGTTTAGCAACTGGAGTAAGACGAAGCTCTTCGACAACCTGACCTTTTGGACGGCCTAGGTGGCTAGCTAGTAATAGTTTAGCTCCATTTTCGATTAAGTATTGAATAGTAGGGAGTGCAGCACGGATACGAGTGTCATCCGTTACTTTTCCGTCTTGCATGGGAACGTTAAAGTCGACACGGCAAAAGACAACCTTCCCTTTTACATCTACATCTTTAACCGTTTTTTTGTTCATGGTCAAAGGTCCTCCTTTGAGTTTGACTTTCCATTGAAGGATCGAGAGATGATCTTTCAATTTAGCGAAAAAGGGGAAGGGGCGTTGATCAAAAATCCCCATTCCCCTTTCCGCTATTCATTATAGCTTTTTCAACGGAGCAGCCACAAGTCTATTTTGCAAAGTCTGACATGTAAAGACTATTTGATTTTCTTTTAAAATCAATGAATACAATCGCTGATCGAATTAAAGACCTTGTTTAGCAATGTATGATGCTAAATCAACAACACGATAAGAGTAGCCAGTTTCGTTATCATACCAAGAAACTACTTTCACCATACGGTTTTCCATAACCATAGTGGAAAGTCCATCAACTGTAGAAGAGTGAGTGTCGCCATTGTAGTCGCGAGATACTAATGGTTCTTCACTGTATGCTAAGATTCCTTTTAATTCCCCTTCAGCTGCTTCTTTAAGCGCTGCATTTACTTCTTCAACTGTTACATCTTTTTCAAGCTCTGCAACTAAGTCAACAATTGAAACGTTTGGAGTTGGTACACGCATCGCCATACCGTTTAATTTTCCTTTTAAGTCAGGTAATACTAATGCAACAGCTTTTGCTGCACCAGTAGTTGTTGGAATGATAGACTCGGCAGCTGCACGAGCACGACGGTAATCTTTATGCGGCAAGTCTAAAATTTGTTGGTCATTTGTGTAAGAATGAACTGTAGTCATCATACCACGTTTAATACCGAATCTTTCATTAAGTACTTTCGCAAAAGGAGCTAAGCAGTTTGTTGTACAAGATGCATTAGAGATGACATGATGTTTTGCTCCATCATATTGATCGTGGTTTACACCCATCACAATTGTAATATCTTCTTCTTTTGCTGGTGCAGAGATGATCACTTTTTTCGCACCTGCTTCAAGGTGTTTTGCAGCATCTGAGCGATTTGTGAAACGACCAGTAGATTCAACCACAATTTCAACACCAAGGTCTCCCCAACCAAGTTGTGCTGGATCACGTTCAGAAAGGACTTTAATTTCCTTGCCATTTACGACTAGGTTATTTCCATTTACAGAAACTTCAGCGTCAAGTTTACCATGTACAGAGTCATATTGTAATAAATGAGCAAGCATATTAGCATCAGTTAAGTCGTTAACAGCTACTACTTCAACTTCAGGATTTTTTAATGCTGCACGAAATACATTGCGGCCAATACGACCAAAACCATTAATACCAATTTTAACTGCCATTGTTAAAAAACCTCCTTAATATTGAAAAAAATGAATCATTATATAGAAAGGGAGTGAATCATAATTCCCTTATTAACTCTTTTGCTGCCGCCTCATCCGTTATTAAAATGTGATTAATTTCCTGTTTCATGTATGCTTTAATCGCTTTTGCCTTTGATGCCCCTCCAGCAACAGCAATGACACAAGGAATTTTCTTTAAATCATCAAGCTGAATACCGACTGTTTGAACTTTATGAACAACTTCTCCTTCTTGATTAAAATAATATCCAAATGCTTCTCCAACCGCATATCGTTTTTCAATCTTCTCCAAATCTTGAAAAGACGTTTTGCGGCGCTCAGCCATAGTTTTAGCATCTCCTATTCCATGAATAACCATGTTTGAAGTGCGAATGATTTCTAAAATCTCCTTAATGTTAGGCTCTTCTATAATGGACTGATAGGCCTCTTGGCTTAGCTGGTCTGGTACATGAAGGAGACGATAATGACCATTAGCTCGCTCAGCCATCTTGGCACAAATCGTATTCGCTTGATTTTCGACGTTTTCCCCGAGCCCCCCTCTTGCGGGAACAAATAAAATATTTTGATGCTTGCTATCAGGTATCATCATTTCTGCTACAGCCGCTAATGTTGTTCCACCTGCAACAGCGATCGTTTCGTTCCCCTTTAATCGTTTGTTTATGCATGTTGCACATGCTCGACCTAATTCCTTTTTGACCCAAGGGGAAACATCACTATTACCTGATACAACAATGACATCCTCTAGTTTTAACTTTTTCCTTAAAGTATCTTCCAATAACGTTAATCCTGAAAACTCTTTAATCATTTCTTCTAAAGATGATAATACCTCTAAGCCTTGCTCGGTCAACGTCATGCCTGAGGGGTGAATATGAATTAAACTTTGATCTTTTAAAAACTGAACTTCTCCTCTCAACACTCGTTCACTAATCCCTAAATTGTTCGATAAACTTCGTCTACCTATTGGCTGCATAATTCGTATATGCTGCAATATTTGAAAACGTTTTTGCATAACTTGGAGAAGATCAGGTAATAATTTTTTTTGCACATCAATTAACGTTTTCATTTTAAAAATCCTTTCACTATGAAACTACGTTCGGGACATTTCGTGTCCCTGTATGACATATTATGTCCCATTAGGACCAAAAATAAAACACCCCTGCTTCAATATTTATTTTAACAGGGGAAAAAAAGTTAATCAATAACTGTCTCTTTAAGTAAACGTTTTCTTATAAAATTTTTATCTACTTTACCATATGCAATCATTTCCCCATCCATTTCAACAACAGGGATCATTAATTGATATCTTTCCAATAAATGATCATCTTCGTAAATATCAATTTCTTTCATTTGCAACGGAAACTCTTCTTGTAAATCCTTTATGATTTCTATTGCTTCATCACAAAGTGGACATCCATGCTTGGAATAAACAACAATTTCTTTCATTATACATACCTCACATCACTCGTAGCGTTTTCTAATACTTGAAGCTGGAATATTTAGCTGATCACGGTATTTCGCAACTGTTCTTCTGGAAACGCTCATATTATATTCTTTTTTCAAAAAGTCAGCAATTTTTTGGTCAGATAAAGGACGTTTTTTATCTTCTCCTTCAACAAGTTTTTGGATCATTTGTTTGACATTAGCCGCTGATGTATCTTCTAAATCATTGGATGCTACCCTGTTCGTAAAGAAATATTTAAGTTCATATAAACCAAATGGTGTTTGAACATATTTATCTTTGACTGCTCGACTGACTGTTGATTCATGAATAAGAAGTGAATCAGCAATATCTTTTAATGTTAGCGGTTTCAAAATCTGATTCTTTGAATAGAAAAATTCATGCTGGTGGCGAATAATTTCATACATTACTTTCACCAATGTATCTTTTCGTTGTTCAAGTGATTTCACTAGCCATCGACATTGTTGGATTTTACTTGTTACATAGCTTTTAATTTCGCTGTCATTTCCCATTTCAATAAGCGGTTCATAGTTTGCAGAAATGCGAATTTGCGGTAAAAGGTCATCGTTGTAAAAAACGACCCACTCCCCATGCTTTTCTTCAACGATTAAATCTGGAATAATATAGTTTGGGTGTGTATCTTCATACTGTAATCCTGGTCTCGGATTTAACGTTTGAATAAAGTCATGAATGCATTGAATTTCTTTTAAAGATAACCCAGTTTTTTTTGAAATTTCCTTCCATGTTTTTTCCGCAAACGGCTTAAAGTATTCGCGCAAAATGAATTCTGTATAAGCCGGTTTATCTTTGATTTGCTTTAATTGTAAAAGCAAGCATTCTTGTAGGGATCTCGCTCCTACACCAACTGGATCTAAAGACTGCAATACATGCAGCTGCTTTTCTAACACTTCAAGTGGTATCGCAAATTTCTTTGATATATTTTCCAAATCCTCTGTCATATAACCATTTGAATCAACAGCATCAATTAATATTTCCATTGCCTGCCTTTCAACCGAAGAAAAATGAAAATCGAACAATTGTGAACGTAGGTGCTCATGTAAACTGGAACCTTTTCTCGAGACATTTTCAATCCAATTCTGTTTTTCATCCGTATGTTGTTTTCTTTTATTATGATAAAATTGATTCGAGTTCGATTTATCAATAAAATCGATCAGGGGATTTTCTAATGTAACTTCCTGAAGATAGGAAATTAAATCGACTGTCGAATATTGCAAAAGAGTGATCGCTTGTTGAAGCTCTTTTGTCATGGTGAGCTTTAAAGTCTGTTCTTGAAATAAGCCAACTTTCATATTCATGTTACCTTCCCCCTATACTTAAACATTGTACACCAAGAAGCAAGAAGTGTGTATGAAAGAAAATGGAAGGAGGATGACCGTGACACAATTATTTTCTATTCAATATTTTGAAGAAAACTTGCGACAGCATATACAAATGTATAAAGGTAAAGCGTCAAAACTCGATGCGATGAATAGCTATTACCGTTCTGTCGTATCTACATTAATACACGATCAGCTAACAAAAAATAGAGAAGTGTTAAAACGAATTCAAAATCTTGATCAAGCCTATCAAAACATAAAAGATGAAAAGGAAGATTTGTAGCCCCAACCAAAAACATTTGTTGGGGTTTTCATATTTAAATACTTTCCCACTCTAGATGAAGTTGAATATTAAAGTTTCCATTCAATCACTAAAAACGATATCGTTATTTGAATATTATGAAATTTCACTAAAATTATACCGTACTTATATGAAAATATCGATTGTATGATGAAAATGAATCAAAAATTTTTTGCACTTTTCTAAAAGATTGTTGCTTTACAACCATAGCTTTTCGACTGCCCAGGCTCGATTTTATATAAATAAAAGATCCCCATTTAAGAGATCTTTCTTCTTTAGCGCGCTCGGAGGGACTCGAACCCCCGGCAGACGTGGTACCGGAAACCACCGCTCTATCCAACTGAGCTACGAGCGCATATGAAAGTGTCACGTCATGAATTATAATCTATTTTTAAAATTGTTGCAAGGTATGTTTATTAATTTCATTCAATCTTTGATACGGTATGATTGTTTGAAAAGTTGATAAAAAGGGTAAGATGTTCATGTAATCTTTATTACGGCATAAATATTAACGTAACACAAAAAACTTCATCTGTTTCATGGTTTCCTTTCCGCCATTTCCATTTTATTTTCACATGCTTTGCTGCTTTTGATTACCGAAACGTAAAACACATCGTAGGGCAAGACTGAAAGCAATTGCGGCGAATCACCAATTTCTTTACAGAACATCTTTTTTTATTGGCTCTTTTCTAAAAGATTGTTGCTTTATTATACGATAGCTTTTCGACTGTCAAGCAAGCGAAACGCTTGCTATGTCACGCTTGTAGCGTGACGTGAACCGAACAAAAGTCGATGGTCGGACAAATGTGATTTGTCCGACCACGTGCTTTGTTCGGTTCATAGACAGTCGAAAAGCAACAAAGCTTACGAAAACAGCCTTTTTATTTTAAAAGCAACAATTATAACGAAAAGAGTGTAGATAAAAAAGTTTTTGTTTGACCTTTATTGACCTTCGAGGTATTATGGATGTAGTTGAAGAATTTAAGATCTTTTGACAAAGGAGGAAAAAGGATGAATTTAATTCCTACTGTTATTGAGCAAACAAACCGCGGAGAACGTGCTTACGATATTTATTCACGCCTATTAAAGGATCGCATTATTATTCTTGGTACACCAATTGATGATCATGTTGCGAACTCCATTGTCGCTCAATTACTATTTTTAGCTGCTGAAGATCCTGAAAAAGATATTTCTTTATATATTAACAGCCCTGGCGGATCTATTACAGCTGGTATGGCCATTTATGATACGATGCAGTTTATTAAACCAGACGTTTCAACAATGTGTATCGGTATGGCGGCTTCTATGGGGGCTTTCCTCTTAGCAGCAGGGGCAAAAGGAAAGAGATTTGCATTACCTAACAGTGAAGTGATGATTCACCAACCATTAGGTGGTGCACAAGGTCAAGCAACAGACATTGACATTGCTGCAAGACGTATTTTGTCGTTGCGTGATAAATTAAATAAAATCTTATCTGAACGTACGGGTCAACCACTTGAAGTAATCGAGCGCGACACCGATCGCGACAACTTTATGACAGCAGAAAGAGCTATGGAATACGGAATTATCGATAAAGTGCTAACTCCAGAAGGGGTTAAATAATGTCAGCTTGATCGAAAATAAAACGGTGAGTACTCAATGAAAATACTCACCGTTTTATTATTTATCCTTCACGTTGGACATAATTTGTTAACGCCTCAATCGCCTCATCTTCATCAGGTCCATCAGCGATCAAGGTAATAACCGAACCAGAGCTGACAGCTAAGCTCATTAATCCCATGATGCTTTTAGCATTGACTCGTTGGCCATCTTTCTCAATAAATACATCTGAAGAAAATTTATTCGCCTCCTGCACAAACAATGCAGCTGGTCGTGCTTGAAGGCCTGTTTTTAAACGAACTTCAACCTTTTTCTCTATCATTTGAATCCCTCTTTTCCTTAATTTCTTAAAAATTCATGAACTCCATGTTTAGTTGGTAAAAAGGATCGCAAATGCTTATCCAATTTATTTAAATGAAACAGGTTGACCTGATCTCAGTTGTTCTGCGATTTGATCAAGCTTTCGCAAGCGGTGATTAATACCTGATTTGCTAATTTTCCCACTTGAAACCATTTCACCAAGCTCTTTCAATGTAACATCTTGATACGTAATACGAAGTTCAGCAATTTCCCTTAATTTATCAGGTAAAGAATGTAGTCCAATTTTTTCATCAATATATTTGATATTTTCCACTTGCCTTAAGGCAGCGCCAATGGTCTTATTTAAGTTAGCGGTTTCACAGTTCACAAGTCTATTAACAGAATTTCTCATATCCCGAACGATCCGAACGTCTTCAAAGCGGAGCAAAGCTTTATGGGCCCCGATAATCGTTAAAAATTCAGCAATTTTTTCTGCTTCTTTTAAATACGTAATATACCCTTTTTTTCTCTCTAATGTTTTACTATTTAATTGGAATGTATTCATCAGCTCAGAAAGCGAGTCATTATGCTCCTTATAAAGGGAGAAAATTTCAAGGTGGTAAGATGAAGTTTCCGGGTTATTGACAGAGCCCCCTGCTAAAAATGCCCCACGAATGTATGATCGCTTGCAGCATTTTTTCTTGACAAGTTCAGGTGAAATGGCATGATTGAATGTAAAATTTTCTCCTAATATCTTTAAATCTTCTAAAATTTCCTTTACTTGCTCCACTAATCGCACAATGTACACATTATTCTTTTTCAGCCGCATTTTTTTTCGGACTAATAGCTCAACTTGAACCTCGTATTGCTTTTTGATCAATGTATAAATGCGCCGAGCGATCGCAGCATTTTCAGTTTGAACATCCAAGATAAGCTTTCGGCTTGAAAAAGATACTGAACCGTTCATTCGGATGAGCGCGGACAATTCAGCTTTTAAACAACATGACTTTACCTCTAAGTTCGTTAATTCTTTTTTTGTTTCAGATGCAAAAGACAATGAAAACACCTCCAATCCTACGCCCAATCCACACCTATTCCATTACGAGCTTCTGTAAAATGGCCGCAACCTTTTTCGTATCATGTCTAATCATTTCATTTTCATAGCATATAATTCGATCTTGAATTACGTTTAAACCTAATTTTGTTAATTCATTTATATCTATTTCTACCGGCTGTGCTTTTTCCTTTTCATACCGTAATTTTATCCATTCTGGTATTGCTTCATTGTTCACTAAAATGGTATCTATAAATGAACAATTCAGATGTTGATAAAGCGCTTTTACATGATCGCTTGCTGTATAGTTTAACGTTTCGCCTGCTTGTGTCATCACATTGCAAATGTACACTTTTTTTGCTTTGGCACTACAAACTTCTTCACCGATTTCCGAAACTAATAAATTAGGTAAAATACTTGTATATAAACTTCCAGGACCTAAAATGATCATGTCAGCTTCTCGAATGGCTTCAAGTGTCTCTCGTAATGGCTTTACTTGTTTCGGAGTCAAAAAAACACGTTTAATCCGTTTACCCGAATAAGGGATTTTTGATTCCCCAGTGACAATTGTACCATCTTCCATTTCCGCTTTTAATACAACGCTGCGATTAGCGGCTGGCAATACTTTGCCACGAACATTCAATACCTTGCTCATTTCACGAATAGCAAGCATAAAATCTCCAGTAATGTTCGTCATGGCCGCTAGAATTAAATTGCCTAATGAGTGTCCAATTAAATTATTTCCATTCTTAAATCGATGTTGAAAAAGCTCTTCTATTAACGGCTCTACATCTGATAAGGCAGCCAACACATTTCGAATATCACCTGGCGGAGGTATATCGAGTTCGTCTCGTAGTCGACCTGAGCTGCCACCATCATCGGCTACTGTTACAATAGCCGTGATGTCAAAAGGGTGTTCTTTTAAGCCTCGCAAAAGAACGGATAAGCCAGTTCCGCCCCCAATAATGACTAGTTTTGTTTTTTGTTCAAGCGCCATAGTTAGCGGTTTTTTCTCCTTTCAATATCTCGATGCGAAACGTGGGTTTTGTATTCTTTCTGAAAATGTTTAGCTAAATATTCTGCTAATGTTACAGATCGATGTTGTCCACCTGTACATCCGATGGCAATTACTAACTGGCTTTTTCCCTCTCGTTTATAATGTGGAAGCATAAATGAAAGTAAATCAATCGTTTTTTCTAAAAACTTCATTGTTTCATTCCACTTTAAAACATATGAAGAAACTTCTTCATCCAACCCCGTTTTCGGTCTCATATGATCGATATAATGTGGATTTGGCAAGAAACGAACATCAAATACAAGATCTGCATCTATAGGGATTCCGTACTTAAAGCCAAATGACATAACATTGACGGTAAAGGTCTGCTCTTCGTTTTCTGCAAATTGTTTTAATATTTTTTCACGCAACTCGCGTGGTTTTAAATTAGATGTATCATATATAATTTGCGCTCTCCCTTTCAATTCCTCTAACAACTTCCGTTCTAATTGAATTCCTTCAAGCGGAAGTCCAGAAGTGGCAAGCGGATGTGACCTTCTCGTTTCTTTATATCGACTAACTAACACTTGATCATTTGCATCGAGAAACAAGATTTGTGGGGTGATCCAAGAGAGCTCCACCATTTCATCAAGGGCTTGAAACAGTGAATCAAAAAACTCCCTTCCTCTTAAATCCATGACGAGTGCAACCTTATTCATTTTTGAGCTAGACTCTTTCATCAGCTCTAAAAATTTCGGCAGCAAAGTTGGCGGTAAGTTATCAACACAAAAATACCCAAGATCCTCAAAGCTTTGAATCGCTACCGTCTTTCCAGCTCCAGACATCCCAGTAATAATAACCATTTTAATATCAGATGTAGATCCATTGTTCATCGCTTTTTTCCTCCCCCATACATTTCGGAAGTATTCTACCCGATTTTTTCTTTTTATCGTTCAAACAAAATCGGTCGACTTTATTTTTATTGAGGATCTAATCGGTAAGAAATTAATTGAAAATCTGGTGTATAAGTAAATGTTCCATACATCATTCCTGAACCTTTCACCATGTAGTCAATAATATGGTAATCTCCTGGCGCCATCGGTAATTGCTGAATATGATCAATCGGATGCCAAGCGAGCTTTCCCTCTTCTGTTTCCGAAACATTTTCGCCGCTATATTCCGTCGCTACAAAGGTAAACATCATCCATTCTTGAATGACTTTTTCCTCTTCTTTCATAATGATTGTAAAAATTCCTTTTACTTTCGGATTTTTTAAATAGATCCCTGTTTCTTCACGAAATTCACGGACGACTGAATCTTTAATCGATTCCCCCTGCTCCATTTTCCCTCCAGGCGCTGACCACCAATTACGTCTTGGCTTTTGCAGCAAGAGTACTCGATCTTCCTTTACAAGTACACAGTTTGTAACCCTTTGCAACGATAATCACCTCAAATCATCTACACATGTATGGGTCGTCTTATTTATTGTTTCATTATACTATTAATGATCATGAAACCACAATGCACGAAACTTTAACTTTTTGATACGGCTCCTTTCGTCATAATGGTTGTGATTAGAGAGGTTGCCAGAAGGGTTGATTGGCTAATGCTTCGAGCCTCACCACACAGGCAATCAAAAGCAACTAAGTTTGCGAAAACAGCCCTTTATAAAACCAAGATAACTAAACATATGTACACGTTTGCTATACGAATGAGAATAGTATAAGTTACAAAAAAAATTTTTTTGATTTATATGAATAAAAAAAGAAGCACGGGAAAGGGCACCCGTGCTGACAATGTCTATTCTTAAAGGGGGTCAATTACTAATTTTATAATAACGGATAATTATTTCACGGATGTTACAGGATATTTAAATGACCGTTACGTTTTTGTAAACCTTTTCCGGCATCCATTAAGTTCTAAACCCCTCTTAAACCGTCTTTAATTTTTCCTTTAGTTCCTCAACATAATGCTGGGCACTTTGGGCAGCAATACTTCCATCACCAGTCGCTGTAACAATTTGACGTAGTGATTTTTCTCGAATATCGCCTGCAGCAAAAATACCGGGAACTTTTGTCTCCATTCGTTCATTTGTCACAATATATCCTGCTTCATTTGTAATTCCGAGGTTTTCAAACGGTTTTGATAATGGAACCATCCCAATGTAAATAAAGACACCATCAATATCTTTCACTGTTTCTTCTCCTGTTTGTGTATGAACAAGAGTGACTTTTCCAACCTTTCCATCGACTTCATGAATTTCTTTGACAGTATGATTCCAAATAAAACCAACTTTCTCATTTTCAAATGCGCGTTGTTGAAGGATTTTTTGTGCACGTAATTGATCACGTCGATGAACAATTGTAACGCTATTAGCAAAGCGTGTTAAATATACACCTTCTTCAACAGCAGAGTCTCCTCCACCAACAACAATTAAGTCTTTTCCTTTGAAGAAGGCACCATCACATACGGCACAATAGGAAACACCGCGACCACCAAGTTCACCTTCCCCAGGGACGCCTAGCTTTTTATATTCAGCCCCCGTTGCAATAATGACAGCACGTGCTTTATATTCTTTATTTCCTGCTTTGACGATTTTAAACTCCTCACTGTCAACTACTTCTGTGACATCACCATATGCGTATTCTGCCCCAAACTTTTTCGCATGCTCAAACATTTTATTGGATAGCTCTGGACCTAAAATGTGATCAAATCCCGGGTAATTTTCTACATCTTCTGTATTCGCCATTTGGCCCCCAGGAACACCGCGCTCAATCATTAAAGTTGATAAGTTCGCTCGGGAAGTATAAACGGCAGCTGTTAAACCCGCAGGTCCTGCCCCAGCTATAATCACATCATAAATTTTTTCCTCTGCCACTGTCATTCACTCCTTTAAATATTTCACAGCTACTAAGTAGTATTATTCCCTATTACCTATCCTATAAAAAATACAATCTTTATGCCATCTATTTGCTCAAATTTAATGAAGCGGTACACAAGTGTTGATTATCCATTATTTTACTTAAACATACAGAATCGTATGGCAGAAAAGCTAGAAATAGAGCCATCTCATCTAGTTATTATTGGTTAATCAACACGCCTGGAAGTGGCAAGGAGATAACATTTAGAAGCATCCGAAAATGATGTATAAACCCCTTTAAAAAGCGTTGAGGCTATCCCTTAAGCATTGAACCCCACACGTATTTTATATTTAGATCATCTGATCCCTTTTGATCTTATATATGGTGTAAGGGTCTTTGGGACAGCCTCTTTCTTATCCATGTTCTTCATTTAAGTTTATCTTGAGCTCTTTTATTTTTTTTACATATTTAGCTAACGTTGTTGGTGAAATTTGATATTTTTGGGCAATGTATGCTTGCGTCTCCTTTATCTTATGCTGTTTGTTAAACCAAACATTTACGGCTGCTGCCCATGCTTTTTCATTTTGCAGCTTTAAATTTGTTTTCGCGGATAAAATAAAAATATGAAACCAAGTCTTTATCAACTGTTCATGACCATTCTTTTCAAAAAGATAATCAGCAACTTGAAAAGCAAATAACAACAGCTTATGATGATTGCGTCTATGGGATAATATGGCTTCAATCGCTTTCTTTACATTGGAATGATGTAGCAATTGCCGATAAAATTCATGAGCACGCTTCCCTTTCGTTTCTACATAAGTAGCATACAATTGCTTTTCTATCAGATCTTCCGTGATTTTATGATCATCCTTCCAAGGTTCGCTACCTTTTTTTTCGGGGTTTTCCTGAATAACTCGTTTCCAGCATTTAGTAGCAAAATCACGGCGGCCTGTAAAATAAGCAGCGTACGATAACCAATAATAAAACGTATCGTCCCCATGAAATCCTTTTTTATATAATGAATAAAGCCATTTAAAGGCGTGATCATAATGCTCGACAAGCGCCAACGTTGCACCTAATTTATAGCGATGCTCCATTAGCATTGGATAAATGGAAGAAAGCTTTTCCACAAGCTTTTTCACTTCTTCATCTTTCTGTTCATAAAAATAAAAAACAAGCAAGTTGCATAATGCATGCAAATTACCTTCGTTTTTCTCTAATACGAATGCTAAATATTTTTTAGCTGTCTCAACTTCCCCTAAATAAAAGTGTGCTAATGCTAAATTATTATAGGCTGACCAAAAGTCCGGATAATGATGGATCAGTTCATTTAATTCGTGAATCGCTTGATCTAATTGACCTTTTACTAAACATTGACGAGCTGACTCCTGACGCACAATAAGATCTTCCTGATCTGAAAAAGAGTCTTGCTCTCCCTCCATCTCAAGCATTTCGAGAAGGTCCGCATTTTCTTCTGAAAACTCGCCGTTCGGATCTTCCATTGCGTACTTTTGTGCATATTTATATGCTTCGTGAAACAAACCTAAATGGGCATAATTGTTTGCCATAAAATAATAGCATTCCGTCATGCCATCATTCATTTCTTCGATAATATAGATTAATAGCTCATTCGATTTTTGATATTCACCTAGCTCTGTATAAATCATCGATAATTGGCAAAGGGCTTCATCGTTTCGTGGATCTAATTCAACAGCTCGATGAAGCATTCGTGCTGCCAAGCTTAAGTTGCGCTCTCGATAAGCTTTTAAGCCTCTACGATAAAAATAACGGCTATCCTGCAAAAATGGGACAACCTTATGGTGAGAGGTTCGATTATTTTTTTGATTTCGCACTAACATCCTCCATTTCACATAAATTGCCGTAGCTAGTATACCATATATTATCTTGTGAGAACATGAATATTCATCGATCAAAAACATTCCTTTTTATACATTGACTTACATAAAGGGCAAAATCTTTCTATTTTTCTACAGCATTTGACTGCTCATTATGTTTTACATATTCATCTAATGCGACAATCATTGCCCCCATCCGTTCTAATTGAGGAACGACCAGTCGGTGTACACCTTGTTCTCTCAGTTCTCCAGCTGTCACTTTCCCAACAGCTGCTGCCACAACTTCTTGTTGAAAGGCTTCGACCAGCTTTGATAAAGACCCTCTCTTTTCAGCCAATCGAAAAAGAACTCTAACCTGCGGAGCTGCTGTAAAAGCAACAGCATCTAGCTTTTTCTCGACAATTTCATTCAATAGTTGTTCGACCGTTTCTCGATTCGGTACAATCGTTTTATACGGCAAAATTTCATGGACCATTCCATTGCGATGTTTAAACCATTCGGACAATTTCGGAATCGGTTCTCCATGTAATTGCAATAAAACTTGTTGATTCTCAAACTCGCTTCCTTCGAGCGCCCGAAGCAGCCCGTCATTCGTTCCGTCATCATCGACAACGTCTGGATTTACATCATGTTTTTTAAGGGCAGCCACTGTTTTATATCCACGCACAGCAATTTTGGCCTTTTGTAAAACTTGTAAATACTGCTTCAAAACTCCAAGCTCTTCTGCAGCCTCAAAAAGAGCGGTCGTCCCAATTCCTGTCGTAAACACAGCCCAATCGATTCCATTATTCACGACTTTGTAAAGATCTTCTTGCAATGTTGAAACAGCAACCTTCACCGTTTCCTGAATAGCCCTTATGACAGGCTCTCCTCCCTTTTTTCGTATTAAAGTAGAAATTTCTTCACTTTTTCGTGAACCCGTAATAGCGATTCGCATTCCTTTCAAATTTCCCAACGATGATTCCCCTTTCTTTCAATATGTAATTACTATTATAAAGCCTTCATTTTCACAATAAACATTTTAAATAATAAAAACTTGACAGACTAATAGTTCTTAAAACATTATCAAAAAAAATTTAGCTTATTGAATAGAAGGAAAAATTGTATAAATATAAATCATCACGATCATGAAAATATGGCGGTTTTATGTTGACAAATCTATCTATATACCGATATGATATACGAATAAATATTATTTACTATTGATAATTATTCACGAATGAGGGAGTATAAATGAACATTCGAAAAGCGGTTATGAGTGATTGCGAGACCATTTATCAATTAATTAAACATTATGCTCTAGAAGGTAAACTATTAAGCAGAACATATACATCAATTTATGAAAATCTACAAAACTTTTATGTTGCAGATGATGGCGGAAAAGTTACAGGCATTGCCAGTCTTCATATATTGGACAAAGATTTAGCGGAAATTCGTTCACTTGCTGTTGACCCAGAATATAAGGGGAAGGGCATCGGAAAAGAGCTTGTCAAAAAAATAATAACGGAAACGAATAGACTGCAAATAGAAAACTTAATCGCCTTAACGTATCAAATCGAATTTTTTTCTAAACTTGGATTTCATATTGTTGATAAACAGTCACTGCCGCAAAAAATGTGGAAAGATTGCATCAATTGTCCAAAATTGCCGTCATGTGATGAAACAGCGATGTTAAAAAAGGTTTGGCAGCAGGAATTAATAAAAAAATAGAAGTGGAAAAATCTCCGCTTCTTTTTTAATTTTTAAGCTTTTCACTTGACTGTTTTCGTAAGCATTGTAGCTTTTCAACTATCCGCGAACCGAACAAAGCACGTGCTCGGACAAATTACATTGTCCGACTATCGACTTTTGTTCGGTTCACGTCACTCTATTAGCGTATCGTTTGCCTGACAGTCGAAAAGCTAGAGTATTGTAAAAACAAACAATCTTTTAGAAAAGTGCCTGCTTATAAAGAGATGTTTCATCAAGGCAATCGGTAATTCGCCAATTGCTTTAAGTCTCATATCACAACGTGTTTTTCATTTACACAAAGTTTGCGAAAACAGTCCTATTTATTTAATACATATTTGCGAATAATATGGGCGACACCGTGCTCATCATTCGTTTTCGTCACAACATCACATATTTCTTTCACCTTAGGATCTGCATTGCCCATAGCGACAGAAAGCCCAGCAGCCTCCAACATTGGTACGTCATTGAAATTGTCGCCGATTGCAATCGTATTGTTCATTGGAATATTAAAATGTCGGGCGACCGCATTCAATCCAAATCCTTTATTCCCTTTTTCATCCATCACTTCAATGTTATCATTTCCAGAAGTCGTAATCGTGAGCCCCTTAAGTTTTTTCAATTCCTCCATCATTTCCTCTCTTTTCTGCGGATGAAGCTGCAAAATAAAGAACTTTTGTACAAATAAATCATGAAGGTCAATGACGTCTTGAATATGATTGAAAAAATGAATGCTGTCCGTTTCTTTTGGCTGTTCCGTTAATTGCCGGTATTCCAATTCGGTTAATCGGCTTTTAAGCTCTTCGTTTTCTTTTAAAGATGTCTGAATGTTGTCATACCAGCTTTTAGGTATCCAAATACCATCATTTGTATAAAGCTTATAAGGTGACTGATAGCTTTCCAAAATTTGTGCCGTTTTCAACACTTCCGGTTTCGCCATTGAGATGATTTCCCGTTCTTTCCCATCAATCACAACAACTGTTCCATTGCTTGCTGCAAACGGACAAGAAAGATTGTAGTCATTCAATAGTTCAAAAATATTTTCAGGTGCACGCCCCGAACAAATCATGACAATATTTCCTTGATTTTGTGCTTCGCGAATCGCTTCGAGATTTTCGGTTGATATCGTTAATTGAGAAGATAACAATGTTCCATCCAAATCAATGGCTACTAATTGCATCAACGTCGACTCCCTTTATCAAAGTTTACCAACCTTATTATATACTATCTTGTATTTTTCCGCATAAAGTCTACAAATTGTTCGAGCGAAATCCTTACATCAGCAAGAATCTTGCTCCATCATAAATGAATAAGGTGACTGATTGGGTCAGCATTGCTTTTCAACACAGTCACCTTTTAAAATCATTTACTTTTCATATCGTTCCTTTAACACCTGTAATACGACATCAAGCGGAAGCTTTTGCTCCCTTAGTAAAACGAATAAGTGAAAAATCAAATCTGCAGCTTCCCACTTTAACTCTTCATGACTTTGATTTTTCGCAGCGATAATCACTTCTGCGGCCTCTTCTCCAACTTTCTTTAATATTTTATCGACCCCTTTTTCAAATAAATAGGTCGTATAAGAGCCTTCAGGCCGTTCCATATCTCTTTTGGCGATGATTTGTTCAAGCTTATTCAAAATATCAAATCTGTCTGAATCCGTACGATTGTCATCTCCTATTAAATCTTTGTGAAAACAAGTATATTCTCCTGTATGACAGGCAGGTCCTTTCGGCTCAACGAATACGACAAGCGCATCACAGTCACAGTCATAGCGAATCGCTTTCACTGTTTGCGTATTTCCAGAGGTTTCTCCTTTATGCCATAGCTGCTGGCGTGAACGGCTGAAAAACCAAGTTTCCTTTGTTTCAATTGTTTTCAATAAAGATTCCTTATTCATATAAGCAACTGTTAATACTTCTTTGCTGATGGCATCTTGAACAACAGCAGGGATGAGCCCGTTTTCATCAAATTTTAAATCTTCTATGTTCATCGAATGTTCACTCCTTGGCGTCGTAAATACCTTTTTACTTCTTTAACAGACGTTTCTTTATAATGAAAAATAGAAGCGGCTAAAGCTGCATCTGCCAGCCCCTCTTGAAAGGCTTCATAAAAATGCTGTGCCTCACCTGCTCCACCAGATGCGATCACAGGTACAGTTACAGCTTCACTCACCATTCTCGTTAATTTCACATCAAATCCGTTTTTTCCTCCGTCTGCGTCCATACTTGTTAAAAGAATTTCCCCTGCACCACGTTTCACTGCCTCTTTTGCCCAATCGACAATTTCCCAATCTGTTCGTTTCCGACCACCGTGTGTGTAAACAAAATATTTTCCTGTCATTTTGTCATATTTCGCATCAATCGCTACGACAATACACTGCGACCCAAAAAATTGGGCCCCTTCCGTAATCAAGCCTGGATTTTGGACAGCAGATGTGTTAATCGATACTTTATCCGCCCCTGCACGGAGAATTTTTTTCATATCCTCTAACGTGTTAATACCACCACCTACTGTAAATGGAATCGCTAGTTTTGCTGCAACCTGGGCAACAACCTCGACCATTGTTTTTCGTCCTTCATGGGAAGCAGAGATATCTAAAAAGACGAGCTCATCGGCGCCCTCCTCATCATAAAATTTTGCAAGCTCGACCGGATCACCTGCATCCCTTAGCTCAACAAATTGTATACCTTTGACAACCCGTCCATCTTTCACATCTAAACAAGGGATAATTCGTTTTGTAATCATGCTTCTTTCACCTCTTGAAGCACATCCGTTAAACGAATTTTACCAGTATAAATCGCTTTGCCAACAATGGCTCCAATGACCCCATCTTTCTCTAGTACTTTTAGCGCATTGAGATCGTCCACAGAGCTGACTCCCCCAGAAGCAATGACGGATTTCCCCGTTTCCTTTGCCATTTCCTGAACGGCTTTGATGTTAGGTCCTGAAAGCATACCATCTGTTGCGATATCTGTAAAAATAAAAATTTCTGCCCCGCTCTTCGCAAGCTCTTTTCCTAATTCCACTGCAAGAACTTCCGAAGTTTGGAGCCAGCCTTCTGTTGAAACATAGCCATTTTTTGCGTCGATTCCAATAGCAATCCGGTTTCCATACTTCGATAGCATTTTTTCCACAAATGGACGGTTAGAAATGGCGGCGCTCCCTAAAATGACACGGGAAACTCCGTTGTCCAAATAATCTTGAATATCTTCTTCCGTCCGAATTCCCCCACCAACTTGTACCTTTACATTTAATTCCTTTGCTGCTTTGATCACATGCTCGTGGTTAATTCGCTTTCCAGCTTTAGCGCCATCTAAATCGACCATATGAATCCATTCGGCACCTTCTGTGACAAAACGCTTTGCCATTTCAAGCGGGGAGTTGCCATACACCGTTTCTTTGTTATAATCGCCTTGGATTAGGCGAACGCATTTACCACCTAAAATATCGATTGCTGGATAAATCGTAAACCCCATTACTTTTGCTCCTTCCCGTCTACAATGGATAAGAAATTTTGTAAAATGGCCATTCCTAACTTCCCACTTTTCTCTGGGTGGAATTGTGTACCGAGAATATGATGTTTTCCAACAACGGCCGGTACTTTTACTCCGTATTCAGCACTTGCCAGAACAATCTCCTCTTGATCCGTAACGGCATAATAAGAATGGACAAAATAAACAAAATCTTCTTTTAGCCCTTTTAATAAATCGTGTTCAGCATGAAACGTTAATTTGTTCCACCCCATGTGCGGCACCTTTAATTGCTCAGATGGAATCTTTTTTATTTTTCCGCTTAATAGGCCGAGCCCTTTTGTTAAACCGTTTTCTTCACTTTCTTCAAACAATAGCTGCATACCTAAACAAATGCCGAGAAGCGGTTTTCCGTTCTTTGTTTCTTGTATTAAAAAATTATCAAGACCCATTTCCGATAATAGCTGCATCGCATCTTTAAATGAGCCAACTCCCGGTAAAATAAAGCCATCAGCCTGTTTTAATTCATCTGTTCGACTAGATAAAAAATAGTCGGATCCTAAACGTTCCAAAGCTTTGCTCACACTATATAAATTGCCCATCCCATAGTCAACGATCGCAATCATTGTTACAACATTCCTTTCGTTGATGGAATCCCTTTCACACGTGGGTCAATCATCGTCGCTTCATCAAGTGCTCTTCCTAATGCTTTAAAAACAGCTTCAATCATATGATGGGTGTTTCTCCCATAATGAACAATGACATGTAAATTCATCCGTGCTTCTAGAGCCAGCTTCCATAAAAACTCATGAACAAGCTCTGTATCAAAAGTACCTACTTTTTCTCCCGGAAATTCTCCCTTCATTTCAAAATGAGGGCGATTGCTTAAATCTACAACTACTTGTGCTAATGCTTCATCCATTGGTACAAAAGCATTACCATAGCGCTTAATTCCTTTTTTATCGCCTAGAGCTTCTCGCAATGCTTGTCCTAAACAAATGCCAATATCCTCTGTCGTATGGTGATCGTCGATTTCAATATCTCCTTTTGCCAAAACCTCTAAATTAAAGTGTCCATGCTTCGTAAATAAATCAAGCATATGGGATAAAAAAGGGACTCCCGTTTCAAGATTTGATTTTCCTTCTCCATCTATGGCAAGTGATAATGTAATATCCGTTTCATTTGTTTTACGTAAAATCTTCGCTGTTCTCTCCATTGTCTATCCCCCTATTTCAAACGCGATTCAACGGCTCGCGCATGAGCTTCTAATCCTTCATATCGAGCCAGTTTTGTTATTTTTTCAGCATTAGCTAAAAAAGCCTCTTTACTATAAGAAATAATGCTCGATTTTTTGACAAAATCATCCACATTTAAAGGGCTTGAAAAACGAGCCGTTCCATTTGTCGGCAGGACATGGTTTGGTCCAGCAAAATAATCACCAACTGGCTCTGAGCTATATCGTCCTAAAAATATTGCCCCAGCATGCTTAATTTTGGCCAAGCACTCCTCTGGGTGTTCAGTTAATATTTCTAAATGCTCCGGAGCTAACTCATTCACAATTCTTACCGCTTGCTCCATCGTCTCTGTTACATATATTTTCCCGTATTGTTCAATAGATAAAGCGGCGATATTTTTTCTCGGAAGACTTTGAAGCTGCCTTTTCACTTCTCTTTGAACATTTTCGGCTACTACTATAGACGTCGTTACAAGAATACTAGTGGCCATCGGATCATGCTCAGCCTGGGAAAGCAAATCGGCCGCTACTTCATTTGCACGTGCCGAGTCATCTGCTAAAATAACGATTTCACTCGGACCAGCAATCATATCAATATCGACAAGGCCAAATACAGCTCGCTTCGCTAAAGCTACATATATGTTTCCAGGACCAACAATTTTATCAACAGGTGTGATCGTTTCCGTCCCATAAGCAAGAGCCGCAATCGCTTGAGCCCCACCTGCTTTATAAACTTCCGTAACACCTGCTTCATTTGCAGCCACGAGCACACCTGGAGATAGTTCACCTTTTTCATTAGGAGGTGAAGTAAGGGCAATTCGTTGAACACCCGCAACCTTTGCTGGCATCACATTCATTAACACAGAAGAAGGATAGGCTGCTGTTCCCCCTGGAACATAAACGCCAACACAATCAAGCGGCGTTATTTTTTGTCCGAGCATTGTGCCGTTTTCATCAAAATCAATCCAAGAGTTTCGTTTTTGTTTTTCATGGAAATTATAAATATTTTTTGCTGCTTCACGAATAATGGATATCAACTCATCATCAAGCTGCTCATATGCATTTTCGATTTCATCCTGTGTCACCTTCAGCGATGTCAATTCTGCACCGTCAAACTGTTTCGTATAAGATAAAACCGCTTGATCCCCTAAAGCCTTCACTTGTTCGATAATCGTTTTAACTGCTTGCTGCTGCTTTTCTGTACCAGATTCAATCGTTCGTCTTAAGGAAAGCTTTTCATCTGAAACTTTGATGATCTTCATACTTCGTTCACTCCTGTTCCTCTTCAACAACTTTCGCCAGACGCTCAACAAGTGTATCAATCGTTTCATCCTTCATGCGGTAGCTAACAGGGTTGACAATGAGACGCGATGTAATGTCTGCGATATGTTCAAGCTCTACAAGACCGTTCTCACGGAGAGTTCTCCCGGTCGAAACGATGTCAACAATCCGATCAGCTAATCCAATTAACGGAGCTAGTTCAATGGATCCGTTTAATTTAATGATTTCCACTTGTTCTCCTTGCTCACGAAAATATTTGGATGCAACATTCGGATACTTAGTCGCCACCTTTGGCGCTATATCATTGAGCTTTGTTTCCGGCAATCCTGCCACCGCTAAATGACATTTACTAATGTTTAAGTCGAGAACTTCATAAACATCTCGCTCTTCTTCCATCATGACATCTTTTCCGGCTATTCCAACATCAGCTACCCCATGCTCGACATATGTGGTAACATCCATCGGTTTTGCTAAAATAAAGCGAAGATGTTCGTTTGGAACATCAAGGATAAGCTTTCTTGACTCATTTAGTTCTTCTGGTAAAACATAACCTGCCTTCTGCAAAAGCTCCGCCGCTTCCTCAAAGATTCTCCCTTTTGGCATCGCAATCGTTAACAAGCTTTTCATCTTTCTCTCTCCTTCCCGGGTTTCCCGAGAAAATAAAACACATCCGTAAACTGCTTAGCAAATGAATCAACATCTTGAATACCCGAAATATTTTGCAAAACGACATGCTTTCCTTCTTCACGAAGTTTACTCGCTTCCTGGAAAGCCTCTTGTCGTCTTTCCTCGCTATAAATCACACTATAAAGATCTCTCGTAACTTGTATTTCTCCTAATGCTTCGACAAGGTGGTCTAAACGAATTCCAAATCCCGTTGCCGGAGCAGGACGCTCAAAATTGGCAAGAAGCTGATCATACCGTCCGCCATTTCCAATCGGAAACCCTACGTGATTCGCGTACAATTCAAACAAAATACCTGTATAATAGCTCATATGGCTAACAATGTTTAATTCTAGCTTAACATATTTTTCTACTTGATAAGATTGAAGATGAGTCCACAAATTTTGCAAATCAACAAGGGCCTGCTTTCCTTCTTTACATTGGACAAGCTCCATTGCTTCGTCACATTTTTCAATGCCGCCTCTTAAATAAAGCACCTTTAATAGTCTGTCCTTATCAATTTGGGAAATGGACAATCCTTTCACATGCTCCCTGTAGCCAACAAAGTTTTTCTCATATAAATATCGGCGCAGTACATCCGCCCGTTCCGCATTGCCTAATATTTCTTCAAAAAGAGCATGAATAAAGCCGATATGGCCGATCGAAATTTTAAATTCTTTCAAGCCTGCTTCTTTCAATGCAGAAACCATAAGTGCAATGACTTCAGCATCGGCACTCGTCGTTCCATCTCCAATTAACTCTACTCCGACTTGTTCAAACTCAGCTGGACGTCCTCCCTCATGTTGTTGAGCCCGAAATACATTCGCTGCATAAGCAAGCCGCAGAGGGTAATTCCCTTTAAACAGCTTTGATGCTGCTACACGAGCAATTGGCGCCGTCATATCAGGGCGTAACACAAGTGTATGCCCTTGCTGATCTAATAATTTAAACAATTGCTGCTCTAAAATAGCAGATTGAACACCAACGGTTTCATAAAACTCCAATGTTGGCGTTTCTAACATTTGATAACCCCATTTTTCAATAACATTGATCATGTTGTTACGTACAGAAGACTTAAACGTATATAAGCTTGGCAACGTATCCCGCATCCCAAGCGGTTTTTCAAACATAAACACGGTTGGCACCCCCAACACAAAATACTTTAATTCGCTAATATGCTAACATACTACCAAAATAAAGACATTCATTCAAGAGAAAAATGTTCATAATTATGAAAAATTACCTCGAATATGGTCGAGCGTTATTTCGATTAATGCTTATGCATGTTTATAGTTCTTAAAAGTATACTATTGGATTGTAAATGGGGTAATTTCTTAAGGCTGTTTTCGTAAACTTTGTTGCTTTTCGACTGTCCATGAACCGAACGAAGCACGTGGTCGGACAAATTACATTTGTCCGATCATCGGCTTTTGTTCGGTTAACGTCACGCTACAACGTGTAGCAAGCGTATCGCTTGCCTGACAGTCGAAAAGCTGTAGTAAAGCAACAATCTTTTTGGAAAGAGCCTTTCTAAACTGATAAAACAAAAAGGTGTAAACTTTTAGTGCTTACACCTTACGTCTTTGGTCCATCTCTTCCTTCGTGTAAATGATTCGCATCGGGTTTCCACCAACAAAGCACCCTTCCGGAACATCTTTATGGACGACTGTGCCAGCGGCTACAACTGCACGATCGCCTATTTTTACACCTGGTAAAATCGTCGAATTTGCACCAATCATCACTTCATTGCCGATTTCAACGTTCCCTAGCCGATACTCTTCCACTAAATATTCATGTGCTAAAATCGTGGTGTTATAACCAATAATGCTATTTTGACCTATTTTAATTTTCTCTGGGAACATAATATCGACCATTACCATAAAAGCTAAGGAAGTGTAAGAACCAATGTCCATGCCGAGAAAAGTGCGATAAAGCCAATTTTTAAGAGGCATAAATGGAATAAAGCGACCGATCAAAATGATGAGAACATTTTTAAACACTTTCCAAAACGAGACCGTTTTATATACTTGCCATAAAGAATTGGATCCGGAAACAGGGTACCGATCTGTTCTTCTCAATTTTATTTCACTCCAAAAATAACTAGTAAATCACTCATTTTTTTTAATAGATAATCAGGATGATATGATCGAATATACTCTTCCCCTTTAATGCTCCAAGCAACACCAGCTGTTTTCGTTCCAGCGTTTTTTCCAGCTTCAATATCATGATGGTTATCACCTACCATGATCGCTTCTTCCGGCATGGCATCAAGCTGTTTTAACGCTTTAAAAATCGGCTCTGGATGCGGCTTTGCATTTTCAACATCATCAAGTGTGACAACTACATCAAAAAAAGCATCCATCCTTGTTAGCTTTAATCCCATATTCACAGTTGAGCGAATTTTCGTCGTCACAATCCCTAGATTAAATCCATTTTCATGCAAAGCTTTCACGGTTTCATACACCGTATCGTATTCTTTCACGAGCGCATCGTGCTGTTCATGATTAAACTTTCGGTAACGCGCCACCATTTCCTCGACCCGTTCTTCATCGATTGACTGAAACGTGTCGATTAAAGGAGGACCGATAAAGGATAAAACATCCTCGCGTTTATACTGATTTGGATAGTAATAATTTAACGTATGCAAAAATGACTCTATGATTAAATCGTTCGTATTAATTAGTGTTCCGTCAAGATCAAATAATATCGTATTAATTTTCATAAGCTGCCCCTTTCCTAGCTGGATGCCTCTCTTGTTTCCATATTAATCCAACAATCATTGTCAAAACAATAGCCGTCACGAGCCGAATGATTAACAGTGGTAAAACAGGGATGCCTAATGGGACAAAAATTAGAGTATCTTCTACAACAGCATGACAAGATACAAGGAAAATAAAGGCTAACGTTAAATCTCGATTGCTGACCCCATCTTCTTTGACTGCTTGAATCATGACACCGGCACCATAAGCAAGACCAATCGTCAGGCCAGCCACTAATGTCATCGAAGTGTTTTCTCTCATTCCAATGGCCCTTGTAAAAGGGGATAGCCACCGTGAAAATGATTGAAGCCATCCTAAATCCTTCATAAATTGGATGACAATCATAAGCGGAACGACAATCACCACTAGCTGTAAAATACCGAAGCTCGCTTTTTCAAGTCCATCCATGATGATCTCAAACCAATTGGAAGGTTTTACATCTGATTGTGGAATCAACCCGTACTGTGCTTGTTTTTCTCCACCTTGCCAAACAATATTGATAATGATAGCTGATACACAAGCGAGACCTATACGAACAAGTAAAATCATCCACATTTTAATGCCAACTTTACTTGCAACAGTCGATTCAATAATGAGATTGTGAGAAAAAGATAACATCACAGCGAGAATAAAAACTTCTTTGACCGTTAACTCTAGGGTTAAAATCGCTCCAATGGCTGCGTACAAATTCAGAAGATTTCCTAATACAAGCGGGATTGCCGCATCCCCTCTTAAGCCAAAAACCCCCATAATCGGCGTAATAAGATCAATTAACAGATCTAATAATGGCGTATGCTGCAAAAGTGACACAAATAAGGTAACGGGGAAGATGACTTTTCCTAATGTCCAACTTGTTTGAAGACCAGCCTTTGCCCCATGTTTCAAGCTTTCATTCACGTTCATCATCCTCTCCCCCTTATTTTTCTAAATAACGTTTATTCGCTAAACCTGTAACACGACGAACTATGATCGTGCTAATGGCAGCAATAATTAACACAATAGAAATGACTTGTGCCATTCGTAATGTTTCTGTCAACATTAAACTATCTGTCCGCATCCCTTCAATAAAGAATCGGCCTATCGAATACCAAATGACATACGACAAAAATAGCTCGCCGCGCCGCAAATTCATTCTGCGAAGCAAAATAAGCAATAGAAAACCAATAATATTCCAAATGGATTCATAAAGAAATGTCGGATGATAATACTGACCATCAATATACATTTGATTAATAATAAAATCTGGTAAAAATAAATTTTCCAAAAATTCACGGGAAACAGGGCCGCCATGTGCTTCCTGGTTGATAAAATTCCCCCAGCGTCCTATGGCCTGGCCAAGAATAATGCTAGGTGCAGCGATATCTACAAGCTGCCAAAAAGATAGCTTTTTGACTCTCGCAAATACCCATCCCGTCAAGATCGCTCCGATCAACCCGCCATGAATAGCAAGGCCTCCTTGCCAAATTTTCGGGATGTCACTGAGGTTTTGCGAATAATAATCCCATTGGAAAATCACATAGTAAATGCGCGCACAAATAATAGCGATCGGAATGGCAAATAGTACTAAATCGACAAAAACATCTTTATGAAGCCCTCTTCGTTCACTTTCACGAACAGCCAACCAAAGCCCAATGAGTGCTCCGATACCAATAATGACTCCGTACCAATACACTTGAATAGGCCCAAGTTCAAATGCTATTCGATCGATCGGTTGAATATTCGTTTCCATTTTTTTCAACTCCTATTCATTGCTATAATTTTGCCAAAAGTTTATATCACCATTAATCATCATGATGATCTTCAATCACGTCTGCCAGCTTGCTTGTAAATTGTTCTGCTGCATTAAATCCCATTTGTTTTAAGCGGAAGTTCATAGCAGCAACTTCAATGATGACCGCTAAATTTCGACCTGGGCGTACAGGAATTGTTAGTTTGGTCAAGTATGTATCCAAAATTTTCATTTTTTCTTCCTCAAGACCGAGGCGATCGTATTGTTTTTTAGGATTCCATAATTCTAAATTAATGACAAGAGAAATTCGTTTATAGTTGCGTACAGCCCCTGCTCCAAACAGAGTCATAACATCGATGATTCCTAAACCGCGAATTTCTAACAAATGACGAATTAATTCTGGTGCATTGCCAATTAATGTGTCGCCATCCTCTTGACGAATCTCCACGCAATCGTCTGCTACTAGACGGTGTCCTCGTTTCACAAGCTCCAAAGCAGTCTCACTTTTCCCTACTCCACTTTTTCCTGTAATTAATACCCCCACTCCATACACATCGACTAGTACACCATGAATCGCCGTAGTCGGTGCTAGTTTGCTTTCTAAAAAGTTTGTCAATCGGCTCGCAAGCCTTGTTGTTTTAAGCGGAGAACGCAAAACCGGAACATTTGTATTTTCCGATGCTTCAATTAATTCTTGCGGTACATCCAAATCACGAGAAATAATAATCGCTGGAGTAACATCTGTGCACAGCTGCTCCATGCGATGAACCTTTTCTTCAGGTGTGAGCCGTTCAAAAAAGGACAATTCCGTCATCCCTAAAATTTGTATTCGTTCTTTCGGATAATAAGTAAAAAATCCTGCCATTTCTAAACCCGGTCTCGATAAATCACTTGTCGTGATCGGACGGCTAATTCCTTCTTCACCACTAATTAATTCTAATTTGAATTCTTCAATAATATCCTTTGTGCGAACTTTTAGCACAAAAACATCCTCCTTCGTAACAGTCTATCAAGCTAGACTGAACAGCACCTACTGATGAAAAATGATTACTTATCTATTTTACCATATCAAAGGCGAAAACATATTCACAAGATCTCCCAATACTTTCTGTCTTTTATCCAAAAGATATACTGTCTGATTTTTGTCGAATACGATCCATTTTATGTCGAATGCAATCCAACTATTGTCGAATACGATCCAAACTTTATCGAATACAGTCCAAACAGAAAGAAACCGTCCGAAAAAAATGTTCCTTTTTTACGCTCTCATCTTTAAAAAATGAATGAGAAGGTAAAAAGGAGTGAGAATGAATGAAAATTGTCGTAGATGCAGGACACGGTTATCAAACAAAAGGAAAACAAACAGTTGATGGAATGAAGGAATATGAATTTAATCGCGCCGTTGCCAATTATTTGAAAGCGGAATTAAAAAAGCTGAAAGGGGTCAAGGTTTTCTTTTCACACTCTGATGACAAGGACGTTCCTCTAAAGGAACGAACGACGATTGCTAACGAGTTAAAAGTAGATTTATTCATTTCCATCCATGCAAACGCTTATGGATATGGGAGAAAATGGAATAGTGTAAGTGGTATCGAAACTTATATTTACAAATCACGGCCAAAAGAAGCTGTTGACTTATCCAATGTCATTCAACGTGAGCTCATCGTGCAAACAGGCCGGAAAAACAGAGGCGTCAAAACAGCTGACTTTTATGTTTTACGAAAAACGAAGATGACCGCCGTACTATGTGAATGTGGTTTTATGACCAATAAAGAAGAAGCTCAACTTTTAAAAACGGAGGCTTATCGAAAAAAATGCGCGAAAGCCATCGCAAAGGCTATCCAAACGTATTATCAAATACCATTCAAAACCGAAGCAATACCATCAACTTCCCCATCATTATATAAAGTTCAGTTAGGGGCATTTCAGCAAAAAGAAAATGCAGAAAAATTAGCGGAACAACTGCAAAAATTAGGATATGATCCAATCATTGTTAAACAGCAGGACAGTATTTAAGGTTATTCTGATAAATCAATCCAATATTCATCCTTTCCGGGATGCTTATTTGGTGAATAAAAATAAAATTGATTGACATAAGGTGAAAATGTACGGACGTACATTGTACGAGAGTCAGTATAAAAGTGAAAAAGCCTGAAAAACCCTTGTCCTCCCTTCGGTGCCCCTTGGTAATCGGCTAAAATTTCATATACCTTTCGATCAGGGGTACCATCTTGGTTATCATCAAGCTTTGTAACAAGATACTCACTATCATCATAGTGACCACTTAAAACTAATTTGACATTCGGGTTCTCTTTCACTACATTTTGAAATATTTTTCTACCAACAAATGTTCTTTTCCCGTTCTTATGTAAATACTTATGAAAAGCTAACACAGCAATATGGTTTTCGTATTTTTTTAACACTTCATTCATCCATTTTATTTCCTCAGATCCAATTCCCCAACCCATATAAAGAAATAGAAAAGGCTGGTCACCAATCGTGAGGATATCGTAATGTCCACGGTTGTTTTGATAAGACTTACCGTAATAAGGCTTACCGATAAAACGATTTTCACCAAAATATAAGGAATATTGTTGATATGATTTCTTTTTGACAAGATCATGATTTCCAGCCAATACTCCGTATGGCATCTCCGCATCATCTAATTGCCGCATAATCTCACTTGCACGCGTCCATTGAATGTTATCTTCTCCTTTATTGACAATATCCCCGGTATGGATGACATATCGAATATTCCATAAAGAACGATTTTGCAAAATCCATGTAATTTGGCTTTGAAATATATGGGGGTAACGCTCGGAATAATATTGTGTATCTGATAACCAAACAATCGTTTCAAGTTGAGAAGAATCCTTAATCGGTCTCGCCGTAGCAAGAATAGATCTGTCCATATGAAGATGATGAGATCCTGTTAATAAAAGGAAAAAAACATATATAAGAAACAACGACTTCTTCCAAAAAATATTCATTTTCCATCACCTATTCATATCGTGCCCATGAACGGCACTCAGTATAATTAAAGAAACTCGTCTATTGACGAGCCTTTTAGGAGAAGGAAGAGAACTTTATACGTCGTTAAATTTTGGATCTAGCAGTTTAAAAAATAAGGCTGTTTTCGTAAACTTTGTTGCTTTTCGACTGTCTAATGAACCGAACAAAGCACGTGGGGCTGTCCGAAAAGTGGTTTTTCAGTTTGAGCATTAAAAAATTAAAACCCAAGAATGCTGTTATATCAACATTCTCGGGTTTTTAATTTGCAAACATAAACACTAAAATGGACTTTTTAGACAGCCCCATCGACTTTTGTTCGGTTCACGTACGCTACAACGTGTAGCAAGCGTTTCGCTTGCTTGACAGTCGAAAAGCTATCGTATAGTAAAGCAACAATCTTTTAGAAAAGAGCCAAAAATAAAAAAACTCCTACACAGAGGAAGGAGTGTTTACGAAATGAATTCATTTTTGTTCCCGCAATGGCTCGATAATTGCTTTATAAATCATTAAATTTAGCAATGATATAAAAACAGAAGCAATGATCGCAGTACCGAAGCCTTCAATATAAAACGAATCCCCCATGATTCCTTGAGCAATCATTAGCGTTATAGCGTTGATCACAAATAAAAACAATCCAAATGTAAGGACAGTAACTGGTAAAGTTAATAAGATTAAAAAAGGTTTGATAAGAGTATTCAGGATGGAAAGAACGATACTTGCGACAATGGCAGCTCCAACTCCACTTAAATAAAACGAGTCGAAAAATCCAGCAACAACAATTAAAATAAGAGCGTTTACTAATATACTTATTAACCATCTAATCATCATTTTGACTTACATCCTTCTCTTCTGGAATAATCACCATCGCAGCCAAATAAATAAGCCCAAATGGTACAAAGGTTGTTAACACCAATAAAATGACAAAGACTAAACGAACAATCGCCGGATCTAGTTGGAAATATTCCGCAATACCGCCAAGCACCCCAGCAAGTTTACTATTATTTCGAGAACGATACAATCGTTTCAATTGAAATCACCTCATGGTTTTAAAAAAATAGAACCTGTTTTGGTTTCTGCAAATAATGTGAGTCTATTCTCACTAAGCGGATTTGTTGTAAAACGCAATTTCTTCTGTAAAACTTCATTTTTTTCATCAATGATCGTTAATTGTGAAGGGTCATATGAGAATGAGCCTAAATTTGATTTCCATTCACCGTCAATCGCCATATGCTCAGGGAAATCAAAATCAATATTCCCTGTTGTCGTTTTCGCATATATGGTATGACAGGACGGTTCATTCATCTTGACGATTAAATGTCCATTAAAGCTTTGTAAATCTAATTTCCGAGCCTGCCCATTGACATCCACTAACCCATTGATCGTTTCCAAATCTACATCGTCATAAGAAAACTGATTTAATTTTATTTGCCCATTTGCCGTTTGCATCACCACTTTTTTCCCTTCAACCCGTTTAAATGAAATCATACCATTCGCTGTTTTCGCTTTTAAATTTTCTATTTTTAACCTTTCCCCTCTAATCGGTCCATTAAACAGCTTAATTTTCACTTGTTGATAAATACGAGCTGGTACGTAAAAAATTGCATTGACTTTCATCGTTCTCTTATCAGTGAAAAAGACGAAACGGTTCCCTTCCATTTGACATTGTGTATATTGTAAAAACATCTCACGAGCAGTCGTCACTTCTTCTGTTTTAAAAGCTTTAATCTCACATTCCACTCGAATATCTTCTTCATTCCAAGGTTCTACCGTCACACTTCCATTCAAAAGGTGAATGGATAGTTCAACTGCATTCGGCTTTTGCAGCTGGAAAATATGTGAAAACTGCACTGATTGGCCGAAGTTAAAATCAAACTCTAAATCCTTTACTTTTTTCAATGCTGCATCAACAAAATCCATAAATTTTGCGGCAAAGCTAGAAGCTTTTGATGTTTTCTGCTTCGACTCATGCTGCCCATCATTTGTAGAAAGCACTTCAACCGATAATTCATTTAGCATTTCTGCTTCCTTATTTTTGTATTCTTCTTCAAGCTTTTCTATTAATGTAATGGCTTCCTCCGCCGACAGCTCCCCTTTCTCCACCATTTTTAAAATACGTTTCCGTTCCTCTTTCATCCTAACTCTCCCTTTAAAATTTGTTTTTATTACCATTATTATTCGGCAACAATAAGTTTAACTCCTTGAACAATATTCCATATCACAACAATAATATTGATCAATCCAACAAAAGCGATTAATCCAAAAACAAGGAAGTCCAATGCACTCGACCATAAAACGGTTATACCAATAAGAACAGAAACAACGACAGATATGACAGGAATAATATGTGAAAAAAGGGAACATTTAGCATCGCGTTTTACACAATCTGAATCAGAAATAAAGAATACGATGATTGGCAATAAAAAAGCTATCGTATAGTAAAGCAACAATTTTTTAGAAAAGAGCCTTTATTTATACGACTCTATTTTTAGAAAGATTCACGTACCTTCCGACAGAACACCATTTGTATATCATTCGAATATTCACGAACTTTATAAAAATAAACTTGTTGCATAAACAATTAGGGGCACGGTTATTAATGAAAGAATCGTCGAGTAAATCGTAATCATCACAGCTGTTTCCTCATCATTAGCATATTTGGCAAATAAGACAGTTGCTAACATAAATGTTGGCATGGATACCTGAATAGAAACAACATTTTTCACTTCAACTGCAATAGGCATGATTTGTAAGATCATAATGAAAAGAAGTGGAATTATGAATAGTTTCATTATCAAAGAAAGGCTTACAAAACGTACAGGTATTTTTTTCTTTTCCTTGAGAAACTCTGGTATTAACAAACCGATGTAAATCATCGCTAATGGAGCAGCTAGGTTCGCTAAGGTTGATGTTAAATGTTTTATGAGCAAAGGCGGCTGATAACCGATAATTGCAATGGAAACCCCAATCATAATCGCAGCAATAGGCATATTCATAATGGCTTTAAAACTACGAAAAGAAAATTTTTCATTTTTTTGTAGTAATACAATGACAAGTGTAAAAGCTACAACATCTAGCCCCGCATCATAGATGGCTGCTAATAAGCCGCCTTCCGGACCAAATAATCTTTCACAAAGAGGTATGCCGATAAAGCCCGTATTCCCTAATCCTGACAAAATAGCTATTTTTTTTGCTTTTATAGCTCGAAAACGAAAAATAACGGCGCTAAACCACCCTAATAAAATACCGACCGTATTAAACATAATAGAAAGGAGAAAGATCATGAACATTTTTGCAAGTGTTGTACCATTCATATCCGTATTAAAAATTCCATTTAAGATAATGGATGGAACAGCTATATGAATAATAATGATGATTAACAACTGTTTAGATTCAGCAGTAACCTTATATTTTCGGGCAATGATAAATCCTAATAAAATAATGATTGTCATAATACCAAACGAAGACAAAAGAGTTGACATATCCACAACATGCTTCCCCCAATTACAAGTCAAATTTGATAAACAATTGTCGCTACCCATTAATAAAGGGAAGCAATTTTCGCTTCCCAGACCAATAAATATTATAATGTTTTTTCTTCAAATGATCGCTATAAAAACTGTTAGCTAAAATAATATCCTTTATCAAAAACATTATTTGTCTACTAATCTTACAACTTAATAGACAATTATCCATTTATATCGTCAATGAAATGGGCTATTCATCCATCCACTTTAATATCACAAGCCTCACACAATAACTCTACTAAATGAACGACTTCTACTGAATTTGATAAATTCTCCCTTACTACTCCCAATTTCATTTGTAAATGGCATCCTGGATTCGTTGTTACGATGATATCAGGGCTAATCTTTTGAATATTTTTCATTTTCTCATCTAGTATTTCCATTGATTCCTCATAATTCACAATATTATAAATACCTGCTGATCCGCAGCACATATTCGCTTGATCATGCTCTCTATATGTTATTCCCGGAATGGAGCGAAGCAGGAGTAAGGGCTCTTTTGTTAGCTTTTGAACATTTGTCATATGACAGGATGGTTGATAGGTTACCACTTTGTTGATCTCTTTTTTAAAGGGTAGTTCAAGCTGTGATAACACAAAGCTAATATCTTTATTTTTTTCTGCAAAAGCTTTTGCTCGCTCATACCACTCAGGATCATCTTCAAATAAATGATGATATTCAACAAGCATCGCTCCGCAGCCACCGATGCTATTGACAATAAAATCAAAGGAGTGTTGTTCAAAAGCTTCAATATTGGCTTTTGCTAAAGATTTTGCTATTTCCCGATCTCCGCTATGGCTTTGGAGTGCTCCGCAGCAAGTTTGCTCTTCTATTAAAACAACCTCACACCCACTTGCCCGCAATAGCTTCATACTTAAATCATTAATTTCAGAAAAGACAGTATCCATGATACAGCCTTTAAAAAATCCAATTTTAAACGCTGCTTCCCCTTCTGGCTTCAACACACGCGGACGTTGTCTTTTTTTTGCTTGACTTGGTATATTTGGTGTTATTTGATCAAACGCACTAATTTTTTTAGGGAATAAGTTGATGATTCCAGACTTATGAGCAATTTGCTTTAAACCTGATTTTTGATACATCCTCAACCCATTTCCAAGAAGATTTAATGTCCGCTCATTTGGCAATGTATGTTTGAAAATTAAATCTTTAAAATATTTTTTCGCTTTCGACCTATCATTTACTTCATTTTGCAATGCTACTTTTGCGGAATCTAGTATTTTTCCATATTGTACGTTTGTTGGACAAGCTGTTTCACAGGCACGACATCCTAAACATAAATCGATCGGTTCTTTTAACTGGGAAATGGGAATTTTTCCTTCAGCCGCCATCTTGACTAAGTTTATTCTGCCCCTTGGGGAGTGTGTTTCCTTTTCCATCGTTTTATAGGTTGGACAAGATGGAAGACAATAGCCGCATTGAACACAACTAAATGTCTCATCGTATGCGAGATTGTATTTTGGCTCTTGTTTACTCACTTCGCAACACGAACCTTTGCCCTTCTTCAGGGAAAATTTTTCCTGGATTTAAAATATTGTTTGGATCCCAGCTTTGTTTAATTCTCTTCATCATTTCAA
Organism: Bacillus alveayuensis; assembly: GCA_030812955.1. Classification (GTDB taxonomy): domain Bacteria; phylum Bacillota; class Bacilli; order Bacillales; family Aeribacillaceae; genus Bacillus_CB; species Bacillus_CB alveayuensis. The sequence continues at coordinate 94,172 of JAUSTR010000002.1, read as the reverse complement.
TGCCTACCTTTCCTAACTCCATCTCCAAAAATGGTGCTTTCATCGTTCCAATTCCGTGTTCTCCCGATAAAGTACCACCGAGTTCTACGGCAGCTGCAAAAATTTCTTCAACCGCTTTTTCAACTCTTTTCATTTCTTCGACATCTCTTTGATCTGCGATGATATTCGGATGCAAGTTTCCATCACCAGCATGTCCAAAAACGACTAAATCGATTTGATATTTGTTTTTAATTTCCTTCAATCTCTTGAACATTTCTGGAATCTTACTTCTTGGAACGGTTGCATCTTCCGATATTTTGGTCGGCTTTATACGAGCAATAGCAGGTGAAACTAGCTTTCTGGCTTTCCACAATTGTAATGCTTCCTCTTCATTTCTAGATACTTTGACTTCTCTTGCTCCGACCTCTTTACAAATTTGTTCCACTTTTACGATTTCCTCTTCAATGGCTTGAGGATGTCCATCTAATTCAATTAATAAAATAGCTTCTATATCTGTAGGCAGTCCAAGTGGTTGGTAATTCTCAACCGCAACGACTGAAGCTTGATCCATCAATTCCATCTTGGATGGGAGAATTCCTGAACTTAAAACTTTTGAGATTGCTCGGCCAGAATCAACAATATCGTTGAAAATAGCCATTAAAGTTTTCGTTGCTGGCGGTTTTGGAAACAACCGCAAAATCGCTTCGGTAATCACCGCTAATGTTCCCTCTGAACCAACAATTAATTTCGTCAAATCATAACCTGTTACGTTTTTAACCGTTCTACCACCAGTTCTAAAGATTTCTCCTTCTGGCGTAACTGCCTCCAGACCAATCACATAGTCTTTAGTCACGCCATATTTCAAGCCTCGTGGCCCACCGGCATTCTCAGCTAAATTACCACCAATTGTGGACACATTTGAGCTGCTCGGATCAGGTGGATACATTAATCCGTATTCATTTGCAGCTGCGTTTATATCAGACGTCAATACACCTGGCGACACAACTGCAATTAAATCATCTGGATAAATCTCCAGCTTTTGATCCCATTGAGAAAAATCAAGAACCATTCCACCCTTTACTGGCAAAGGGCCGCCACTTAAGCTTGTTCCTTGACCTCTTGGATATACGGGTACTTTATATTTATTGGCCAATTTCATCAATTTTTGAACTTCATCCGTTGATGTCGGTTGTACGACAATTTCAGGTAAATAAACACCAAATGAAGCATCATAAGAAAAGCTTACGAGATCCTCCAGTTGTGTTAATAATCTTTTCGGCTCTATGAAATTTTTTAGTTCTTCTAATATCTGATCTATTTGTGTTTGCTTACTCACATTGAAAACCCCTGTTTTTCATTTTCTGTCATCTCGTATACTCAAATATTTCATGGCATGTTAAATATGTATTTTCATTTTGATATGAAGACTCGCATCTATATTTCATATTATCTTCTTGTAATACAAGTATACAAAAATATAACTGAAATGCAATACTTTTAAGAAAAATTATTTAAATAAAAATCTTTGTTGCAACAAATAGCTCACTATTCATTCCCTTATAAACCTATCGCTCCCATACAAACAAAAGCGCGGGGCGTTCGCTAAAGCGGCGTACAAACTAAGACCTTTCAGTAGGAGATAGAGGAAACTCAGGCAATAAAAAAACAACGATGAACAAGGTTGTCCACAAGTTGTAAATTTATAATTTAAACAACAAAAAAAGAGCATACTTCAACATGTTATAGTCATGCTGAAGTATGCTCTTCCTTAATTCTTTGCTATTGCTTCTGTTTCACGAATTCGTTGCTTCATCCGCTCTCGATCACGCTCTAAAATCGGTTTTAAATATTTCCCGGTATACGATTGTTCAACTTCCGCTACTTCCTCAGGTGTACCTGTTGCAACAATCGTACCACCACCTGCTCCTCCCTCAGGGCCAAGATCGATTATATAGTCTGCTGCTTTAATGACATCTAAGTTGTGTTCTATCACTAACACCGTGTCACCATTTTCTACTAACCGCTGCAGAACTTTTAATAATCGGGAAATATCATCAACATGTAAACCCGTTGTCGGTTCATCTAAAATGTATAAGGAACGGCCTGTCGAACGGCGATGTAATTCTGATGCCAGCTTTACACGCTGTGCTTCACCGCCTGATAATGTTGTAGCTGGTTGTCCAAGTTTTATATATCCAAGTCCTACATCATATATGGTTTGCAGCTTTCGTTTAATTTTTGGGATGTTCTCAAAAAATTCGAGTGCATCTTCTACCGTCATTTCTAATACATCAGCAATGTTTTTTCCTTTATAAGTGACTTCTAGTGTTTCACGATTATATCGTTTTCCATGGCAAACTTCACAAGGCACGTAGACATCTGGTAAAAAATGCATTTCAATTTTAATAATTCCATCGCCGCGGCACGCTTCACAACGACCTCCTTTTACGTTAAAACTAAAACGACCTTTTTTATATCCGCGAATTTTTGCTTCATTTGTTTGGGCAAATACATCACGAATATCATCAAATACACCTGTATAAGTAGCAGGATTGGATCTCGGTGTTCGCCCAATTGGCGATTGATCAATATCAATGACTTTATCTAAATGCTCAATGCCTTTGATTTCTTTATGCTCTCCTGGCTTGCTTTTTGCATTGTGAAGCTTCTGGGCAAGCGATTTATGCAAAATTTCATTGACTAGTGTACTTTTTCCAGAACCAGAAACACCTGTTACGGCAATAAACGTACCGAGAGGAAATTTGACATGAATATTTTTTAAGTTGTTTTCCCGCGCTCCTTTTATTTCGATAAATCGTCCATTCGGCTTTCTTCGCTCAATTGGGAGCGGGATAAACTTTTTCCCTGATAAATATTGCCCTGTTAATGAGTTTGGATCTTCCATCACTTCTTTAGGTGTTCCAGCCGATACGACGTGTCCACCATGAATCCCTGCCCCTGGACCGATATCAATTAAGTAATCAGCCGCAAGCATCGTATCTTCATCGTGCTCCACAACAATTAACGTATTTCCGATATCACGCATATTTTGCAGTGTACGAATTAAACGATCATTATCACGTTGATGCAAGCCAATGGAAGGCTCATCTAAAATGTATAATACTCCTGTTAGTCGCGAGCCGATTTGGGTTGCAAGACGAATGCGCTGCGCCTCCCCTCCCGATAGCGTCCCAGCAGACCGGCTCAAATTTAAATATTCTAAACCGACATTCATTAAAAAGCTTAAACGCTCTTTAATTTCGCGTAGAATTAAATGAGCAATTTTCATTTCTTTTTCCGTCAATACTAGTTTCTCAAAGAATTCATACGCCTCATGAATCGCAAGCGAAGTGACCTCTCCGATGTGTCGTCCATTCACTAATACAGCCAAGCTTTCCTTTTTTAAGCGATGACCGTGGCAAATCGGACAAGCTTGCTGTGCCATATATCGTTCCATTTGTTCACGTATATAATCTGAGGTTGTCTCTTTATACCGACGTTCAATATTATGAACAACCCCTTCAAATTCAATATAATTTTCTCGCACTTGGCCAAAGTCATTTTCATAACGGAAATAAATTTTTTCCCCATTACTGCCGTACAATAATTTGTCTATTAGGTGTTTGGGGATATCTTTGACCGGAATATCCATATCAATGCTGTAATGATTGCATACTGCTTCTAAAAGCTGTGGGTAATATTGTGAACTAGAAGGTTCCCACGGAGCTATTGCATGCTGTCGCAATGAAAGTTCTTTGTTTGGAATCACAAGGTCTAAATCAACCTCTAGCTTCGTTCCTAAACCATCACAATCTGGACAAGCACCATATGGACTATTAAATGAAAACATACGTGGTTCTAGTTCACCAATAGAAAAACCACAAATTGGACAAGCATGGTGTTCACTAAAAAGCAGCTCCTCTTTTCCAATGACATCAATCATGACACGACCTTGTCCAAGCTTCAACGCTGTTTCTAGCGAGTCAGCTAATCTTGTTTGAATTCCTTCTTTGACAATAATCCGGTCCACAACCACTTCAATGGAATGCTTTTTATTCTTCTCTAAGGAAATGTCGTCTGAAAGCTCCATCATTTCCCCATCAACACGAACACGGACATATCCTTGCTTTTTAATATCTTCAAATGTTTTCACATGTGTTCCTTTTCTCCCAGAAACAACAGGAGCTAAAATTTGCAACTTTGTTCGTTCCGGGTACTCTAGAATGCGATCGACCATTTGTTCAATCGTTTGCGATGTAATTTCAATTCCATGTGTTGGACATACCGGTCGCCCAACACGAGCGTACAATAAACGTAAGTAATCATATATTTCCGTTACCGTTCCAACCGTTGAACGTGGGTTGCGGCTCGTTGTTTTTTGGTCAATGGAAATCGCCGGTGATAATCCTTCAATCGCATCGACATCGGGTTTATCCATTTGCCCTAAAAATTGTCGCGCATACGCTGACAACGATTCAACATAGCGCCGCTGCCCTTCTGCATATATCGTATCAAAAGCCAATGAGGATTTTCCTGAACCCGATAACCCAGTTAGGACGACCAGCTTATCCCTAGGAATTGAGACATCGATATTTTTTAAGTTATGGGCTCTTGCTCCTTTAACAATGATTTTGTCCATTGCCATTATTCAATCATCCTTCCGCTTTTAACTCCATGATGAGATCACGCAGCTCGGCTGCTCGTTCGAAATCTAATGCTTTCGCTGCTTCCTTCATTTCTTTTTCCATTTGCTCGATCACTTTTTCTCTTTCTTTCTTCGATAATTTATCTAGTTTAAGTGCTTTATCCGCTTCATATGTCGATTGATCCTCAGCTGCATATGTTGCACGAATAACATCACGAATTTCTTTTTGAATCGTCTTCGGAACAATTCCGTGTTCTTTGTTGTATTGCTCTTGAATACTTCGACGACGCTTCGTTTCATTAATCGCGATTTCCATCGATTTGGTGATCGTATCAGCATACATAATGACATGGCCATTGGCATTTCTCGCTGCACGGCCAATCGTCTGAATTAACGAACGCTCTGAACGTAAAAACCCTTCTTTATCCGCATCTAAAATCGCAACAAGAGACACTTCTGGTATGTCCAAACCTTCTCTTAATAAGTTGATTCCTACTAACACTTCATGTTTTCCTAAACGCAAGTCACGTATAATCTCGATACGCTCAAGTGTTTTAATTTCTGAATGAAGGTACGTTACTTTAATACCAATCTCCTTTAAATAGTCGGTCAAATCTTCAGCCATTTTTTTCGTTAATGTTGTGACCAAAACCCGTTCATTACGTGCTACACGCTTCCTGATTTCACCGATTAAATCATCAATTTGACCTTCGATCGGGCGAACATCGATTGTAGGATCTAAAAGACCTGTTGGACGAATAATTTGTTCAACAACATCAGGAGCTTGTTCCAGTTCATATGGACCCGGTGTTGCTGAAACGTAAATCACGTTTTTCATATGCTTTTCAAATTCCTCAAACTTAAGCGGACGGTTATCCATCGCTGAAGGCAAGCGGAATCCATGATCGACTAATACTTGCTTACGAGCTTGGTCACCGTTATACATTCCGCGAATTTGAGGAATCGTCACATGTGATTCATCGATGACGATTAAAAAGTCATCACCAAAATAATCTAATAACGTATACGGTGTAGAACCAGGAGGCCGCAATGTTAAATGACGGGAGTAGTTTTCTATTCCAGAACAAAAACCCATTTCTCTCATCATTTCTAGATCATAACGAGTCCGCTGCTCCAAACGCTGCGCCTCAAGCAGCTTTCCTTGCTCCCGAAGCTCCACTAAACGCTCTTCAAGTTCCTTCTCAATATTTTGAATGGCAATTTTCATTTTTTCTTCACGTGTGACGAAGTGTGAAGCCGGGAAAATGGCGACATGCTCACGATCCCCGATAATTTCTCCCGTCAAAGCGTCGACTTCGCGGATACGGTCAATTTCATCACCAAAAAATTCAACGCGAATACAATGCTCATCCCTTGAAGCAGGGAAAATTTCCACAACGTCACCGCGCACACGGAACGTCCCGCGTTGAAAATCAATATCGTTTCTTTCATACTGTACGTCAACAAGCTTTCGTAACAATTCATTACGCTCAATTTCCATACCAACACGAAGAGATACGACAAGATCTCGGTATTCCTCTGGAGAACCTAAACCATAAATACAGGACACACTGGCAATAATAATGACATCTTTTCGTTCAAACAACGAAGATGTCGCAGAGTGTCTCAATTTATCAATTTCCTCGTTAATACTCGCATCTTTTTCAATGTACGTATCTGTTTGCGGGACATATGCTTCTGGCTGATAATAATCGTAGTAGCTTACGAAGTATTCAACGGCATTGTTTGGGAAAAATTCTTTAAACTCACTATAAAGCTGTCCTGCAAGTGTCTTATTATGGGCAATGACAAGTGTCGGTTTATTCACCTCTTTTATAACATTTGAAATCGTAAACGTTTTACCTGTTCCTGTTGCTCCTAACAAAGTTTGATGTTTTTTGCCCTGTTTAATTCCTTCTACTAATTGCTTGATCGCTTTTGGCTGATCTCCTTGCGGCTTATATTTAGACACTAATTCAAACCGATCTTTCACACGAAAGCCTCCATTTCCTCATAATCGTAAACATATTGTACCATAATGAGAAGTAAAATCTCTAAAAGTACGAACTAAAGTTCGTGTTGTAAATATTGCCTTGAGATCTTTGGGAAGAGTAACAAATAATTGTGGTTTAATGAGCCCAAATAAGGATGTAAGAGATTTGAAGGTCTTAAGGAACGTTTTTTTGAGCCAAAGATAGGGGATCTTTCCGCTTAATCGATTTAATAAGATTGTTGCTTGACTATAGCTTTTCGACAGTCATAAAGAAGCAACACGCTAGCTACACGTTGTAACATGACGTGAACCGAACAAAAGTAGATGGCCGGTCAAATACGGTTTGTCCGACCACGTGTTTTGTTCGGTTCATAGACAGGCGAAAAGCAACAAAATTGACGAAAACAGCCTAATAAAAAGAAACCTGATCTACTATATAAAGAACAGGCTTACGTAGATTTTTTCACATTTTCCTTCATTTTGTTTGCGACAATAAAACCAGCAATGAGACTAACAACATCTAGTATGGCAACATAGATAGTATTCATATGTCCAGCGTAGTAAGACGCAATGAGAAGAGCCGCTGTTAAAAGTGTTCCGACATAATGATTGTACGTAACACGTGTAAAAAATAATACGAGTAAAAACGGGACAAAGGCAGCGAGAACAAGCTTTAACATGATTAAATACCTCTTTCTTGTACAAAAATTTGATCATTCACTGTACGCTCATTATAAATAAGCCTTATGTTCATCTTGCTATTCCAATTGAGCTTTTAGTTTCATCATACCACTTCCAAAGGTTTATGAAAATCTTTTACCGAATACTAAATACGAATGCATATAATTCCATAAACATATCCAAATTATAGGTGATAAATGAAAGAAGGAAGGAATTATGAAAATGGAACAGTTGTCTTTTTCCTATAATCTAATCTTGTTTGTCCTTTTATTTATGATTGAGTTTGCAGCAGCGTTATGGTATCAAAAAGCAAGCAAATCTTGGTCAGCTCATCTATTGAATCAATTATCCTTTTATTTAGGCCTCTTATTATTATTGCTTGAAAACTTCCTTTCAATCGTAATAGAATCCGAAAATATGATCCTGCAAATGTTTTATGATATGTTGTTTTGGTTTGTTATACCTCCCCTCATTTTAATAGGGTTAGAAAAATATTTGCATCGCCTTTTTTGGTATTATCGTTTCCGCCATCTTCTTCTATTTTTAATCAAGCCTAGAACTACGAAAATTTTATTTTTTTCCTTTTTATTCATGTATTTCATGACGGACTTACCCATTTTTTTAACTATTGTATTGAAATTGCTCATTACGATGACTTCCTATTTGCTATGGTGGAGCCTCATTATTTCTTCTGTTTTTATTCAACCACAACAAAATGAAAAGGAAAAAATACTCACCCTTTTCGTCAACATGGTCATAATTACTTTTATCCTATATTTGTTCTATTTAACGAACCAATCGACTTTCAAAGAGATGAGGCAAATTTCCCTCATTCATGTTGATCAACAAATAGATTTATTGTTAGGAATACTTATATTTTTAGGGGGATTTCATGTCGTCAGCTTAACGTTTATCGCCTACTTTTTTGTCAAATGGGGAAAGCGTGAACATGTTATCGACCCCATCAATGTTGCTGGCTGGCTAGGAAAATCACCAAAAAGAGGATAAATTGTTCCATCATTGCACAAAATGATGATGGTACATATTTCAAATCATGTTAAGGAGGTTTTGGAATGAAAACAAATTTAATTTATAAAAAAAATATCGTCTTAGACTATTTAACAACCGTTGACCATAAAAAAATTGCTCATTTATATTTGTTTGCAGGCCTTTTCTTCTTTCTTTTAGCAGGACTTGAAGCATTATTGATCCGGATTCAATTAATGTTTCCACAAAATGATTTTGTCAGTGCAGGCTTTTATAATCAATTGTTAACGATGCACGGGACGACCATGCTTTTTTTAGCAGCAACACCCATTTTGTTCGGTTTTATGAATGCGATTGTGCCACTGCAAATTGGCGCACGCGATGTAGCGTTTCCGTTTTTAAATTCATTAGGGTTTTGGCTCTTTTTATTTGGCGGGCTTTTACTTAATTTAAGCTTTTTTTTAGGTGGAGCTCCTGATGCAGGATGGACTTCCTACACAACTTTGGCGTTGGAAACTCCAACACACGGAACAGAGTTTTATACAATTGGTTTACAAATATCCGGTCTAGGAACTCTTATTTCAGCGATTAATTTTTTAACGACCATTATTAATATGAGAGCCCCAGGAATGACTTACATGAGAATGCCGCTGTTCACATGGTCAACATTTGTTTCCTCTGCTTTAATTTTGTTTGCCTTTCCTGTATTAACGGTTGCCTTATTTTTTTTAATGTTAGACCGTTTATTTGGAACTGCATTTTTTAACATTTCGTTAGGCGGGAATTCAATCATTTGGGAGCATTTATTTTGGATTTTCGGACATCCAGAAGTGTACTTATTAATGCTTCCAGCGTTCGGCATTTTTTCAGAGACGATTCCGGCTTTTTCGAAAAAAAGGCTGTTTGGCTATACGTCGATGGTTTTTGCCACAGTATTAATCGGATTTTTAGGGTTTATGGTGTGGGCTCATCATATGTTTACGACAGGACTTGGACCGATTGCGAATTCTATTTTTGCCTTAGCAACAATGGCCATTGGGGTTCCAACTGGTATTAAAATATTCAACTGGCTCTTTACAATGTGGGGAGGGAGTATCTGGACGACCACAGCGATGCTCTGGTCGATTGCTTTTATCGTTTCCTTTACAATCGGCGGTGTGACAGGTGTTATGGTTGCAGCTGCGCCGGCTGATTTCCAATTTCATGACACATACTTTGTCGTTGCCCACTTTCATTATGTGCTTGTAGGCGGTGTTGTTTTTGCCCTTTTCGCTGCTTTACATTACTGGTGGCCAAAAATGTTCGGAAAGATTTTAAATGAAAGATTAGGAAAAATTTCGTTTTGGCTCTTTTTTATAGGTTTTCACCTCACTTTCTTTATTCAACATTTTTTAGGTTTATGGGGAATGCCGAGACGAATTTTTACTTATTTGCCTGGACAAGGATTTGATTTGGGAAATTTCATTAGTTCGATCGGTGCTATCTTTATGACGATCGCTACTGCTGTCATGTTAGTGAACATTATCATTACCTTTGCGAAAGGAGAAAAAGCGGGAAATGATCCATGGGATGCGAGAACGATGGAGTGGGCACTCTCTTCCCCTCCACCTGAGTATAATTTTAAACAAATCCCATTAGTTAAAGGACTCGATCCTTGGTGGATTGAAAAGCAGCAAGGTAATAAGGAATTAACGCCTGCTGAGCCGCTGCAGGATATTCACATGCCAAATCCGTCCATATTGCCTTTTATTATTTCTTTTGGACTTTTTGTTTCTGGGTTTAGCGCTATATACAAAAATGATATAAATATTGGAACCATTGGTATAATTATGGGACTTGCGATTACGTTTGGGACGATGTTTGTCCGTTCGGCTAAAGATGATCACGGCTACCATATTGAAAAGCATGAAATAAACGAGTAGAGGGAATGTACTTTCGCGCGAACCGGGTAATTTTTTGCTCAAACCGAGAGATTATTCCCGCGAACCGAGAGATTGTTCGCTCAAACCGAGAGATTGTTCGCACAAACCGAGAGATTCTTCGTGCAAACCGAGAGATTAATCGCGCAAACCGAGAGATTGTTCGCACAAACCGAGAGATTCTTCGCACGAACCGAGAGATTAATCGCTCAAACCGAGAGATTGTTCCCGCAAACCGAGAGATTGTTCCCGCAAACCGAGAGATTATTCCCGCAAACCGAGAGATTATTCCCGCAAACCGAGAGATTCTCCGCCGAACTTAGGGAAAGATGCGAAATTGTCGCTCGAATTGAAAAAGAGGCTGTCATCGTGTCAGACCTCAACACAAAAAACGTGTGAGATCTTACACATATGGAACAGCCTCTTTTCTATGATATGGAAGCAGCTTCTTTTTCCCATTTTTTATCGTCTGGAACGAAAAGGATGCCGAGTTCATGATGGCTTCCCTCGTAAAGTGCTCCTTTTACGTAGCGAATTTCTCCATTTAGCCCCTTTACTTCAAGCTTACAATAGGCGCGGTTTTGCTGCAGCGCTTCGTAAAATTCTAATTTTGATTTGACGCTCTTTCCATTTGCTTTTAGCAAAATTTCTCCAACTTTTAGTCCCATTTTTTCACCTGGAGAGTTTGGCAGCGTTCCTAATATGATTAAGCCTTGATCTCGTTTTGAAAAATAATAGGAAGCGGAATCGTCATTCATTCGTTGCTTGACGGTAATGAATTCATGTCCTATCAGAGCGATCAATACAGTTATAAAGGAAAAGAGCGGAACCCAAATGGAAAGAAAACCTGGAATCAAGCACAAAATCCCAAGCCAAATAATTCGTTTTCCTGTCGTTTGAATACTCTCCTTCGGTAATGATCCTTGGATGCGCTGCTCAAACCCGACTATTAACGGTAAAAACAGCAGTAAAAATGACTCCCCATTCATGGAGAAAACTGGCCACCAAGTAAAAGGAGATTCAAGCTCTCCTCCAGGAACAAACAATAAAAATGGAACTAACCATGTTCGTTTTGCTGCATGATTTCCAATCGGTAAACCACGTTGACTTTTGATAATAAATGGAGAGGTGCGAAGATGTCCTGTTCGGTAAACTAAAATTCCTTCCAAGACAATAAATAAAACAAATAATAAGGTGAACACGGGAACATTAATTTTTTCTAAATCAACAAAAAAGGTGTCTATCCAATGGTTCCCTTCTCTCCATTTTAGAAAAATAGGGATCAATAAAATGGTTGTACCTACTGTTATGACAGGTGAGAGTAATCGGGGACGAAACGTTAAGCTGAAAACAAATGTCACTAATGTCCATAAAACAATTGCCCCAAATGATAAATAAAATCCGAAAGCAAGGCTGATGATGGAAAAGAAAAGCCCAACGACAATCCCCTTCGTATATGTAAAACGAATCTCCTCAAATGCATCATAAACACGAATATGAAACGATTTTCTTTCTCTTTTCACGCGAATGAAACCAAGAACAAATGAATAAATCAAAAAGAAATAAACAAATGGATGAAGGAAAAAACGACCGATGCTATAAAGCCCTTCGATGAACCATTGATGAACGATAATACTCACCACCTTGAGCGTTAAAATGTTCATTTCTTTTATTCTACCAAATTCATTTGTATAGAAACATCCATTTATTTTAATTTCGCCCAAAGTGATAGATTCGATAAAGAGAAATCAAATAAATGCTCACAAGAAGAAACGTTGGTGATCTCTTGAATGGCTGAAATAGTCTTTTTCATGTCAGACAATGACATTCCGTTTTGTTTTTGATTATTCAGTAAATATTGAAAAAAATCCTCGATCACTATTTTACAAATTTCATCAATATGTTTTATTTCTGTATAATTCGCTAAATAGATACAAAAAAATTGAACTCCTTTATATACTCGAACATTTGACAGATGCAACGAATTGTCTCGCTTCTTCATTTCTTGAAACAATTGTTCAAAAATTTTTTTTCTAATTGTGCTAGATTTTTTACCCAATTTTTTATAGAACCTCCATCAATTCTGTTATTTTCAATTTTACTACATAACCAAAAATTTTGAACGCGATAGAAAGTTTCCTTCATTTTAACATAAAGTCACTATTTGTAAAAATTGTTCATTTCAACAATTCCAATAAAATGAGCCGGCATTGGCAGGCTCATTCCTGTTTGTATATAAAGCCTATATGAAATGAATTTTTAGGCTAAATGCAAGTGTTTGTCAACAGTCTGAAATGAGCCGACTATCGATCGGCTCATTCATTTAATAATACGCGAATAGCTGTTTGCAGCTGTAAATCGTTTTCCTTTTTACTTTTTTCCTTTTGTATTTGTTCATTAAGCAAAAAGGCCGTTTTTTTATCGATTTCGCCAGTTGGGGGAAGATGATGAATTTGTTGGAAAGCTGATACAGCCAGCTTCGTATTCTTATCATAATATCCATCCGTTCTTCCTGGTTCATATCCAATGCCTTTTAATAAATGTTGGGCAATCTGCACTTGATCATTATTCATATCTTCTTTTAACACACCATTTATTTGCAACGGTGGTGCTTTAAAATAATTAGGCAGCTCGATATGAACGGTTGGCTCAATGCCACGATTATGGATCCAATTTCCATTTGGAGTGAGCCATTTGTAAAGAGTTAGCTTAATGTTGCTCCCGTCCTTCATTGGAATGGCTTGTTGAACAGTTCCTTTTCCAAAAGAAGATTCCCCTATTATTTCATATCCGCCTGCTTCTTTCATCGCTCCTGCTAATATTTCGGATGCGGAAGCACTGCCCTTATCAATTAAGACTGCAATAGGATAAGGCTTCTTGTCTTTTCGTTCGGAAAAATACATTTGTCGATCTCCATTTCGATTTTCAATTTGAATATACGGCTTATCCTTCGGAATAAATTGCTTTAAAATCGCTTCAACAGACTGTAAATAGCCTCCTGGATTTCCACGAACATCTATAACGAGACCATCTATTTTTTCTTTTTCTAACTCTGTCAGCTTTTTCACAAAATCGTCAGCGGTATTTTCCGAAAATGAAGTGACTTCCAACACCCCTATTTTCTTACCATCCTTCTCTTCTAATGAGCTAAAAACCGTTTCAATTGGAATCTCATCCCGTTTTACTTCAAACTGCAGCGGTTCCTTATGCCCGGAGCGTTGAACCGTGATATGAACCGTTGTTCCTTTTTTGCCGCGAATTTTCAATACCGTTTCATGTAAGTTTAAGCCATCCACTGGTTGTCCATCAATTTCCACTATTTGATCATTTGGCTTTAATCCTACTTTTTCCGCTGGAGAATTTTTAAATGGCGAAACGATAATAACCTTACCATTGTTCACCCCAACTTCGGCACCAATTCCTTCAAACGATGAACCGAGTGATTGGGTAAATTGCTCTGTCGTCTCTTTATCCATATAAACTGAATATGGATCTTCGAGAGCTGACAACATTCCTTGAATAGCTCCCTCTAATAGCTTCTCCTCATCTACCCGTTCGACATACTTTTCTAAAATGAGCTCATAGGCTTGTTTCAATTTTCCGAAATTTGGGATTTCATTCATTTCCTTCGATTCGGCTGTTTGCGAAAAAGCTGGAACCGATTCTTGTTGATTGATTCCATTTAATTGCTTCGTATGTTCAACACCAACAGCACCTAATGTGCATAATAGAATGGTTAAGATCATAAACCATAACGTTGTGATTTTTTTTCTCATATTGTTAGCCTTCCTTTCCATTTAACAAGAATCTATACAGCTGAATCGATTAAATCCATGCCTTCTTTTTACAGTATATGCATAGCTTGTACTTCTCATGTATTATCTATAATTTGGTATTTTTATTCAAAATTTGAAGAACATTCATGCAAAAATCCCGACTTTGGAGAACAATGCCTGTAAGACAGTTTTATACTGTGGTAAAGTTTAAGGGGGAAAACTTCTATTTATTACTCTACTTGGACAAGGAAGGAATTTTATATCCATATGGTGAATTTCATCACTATATGGAATAGGAAATTTTTATATCAAAGAGGAGTGTAATTTGAATTAAAGGGAAAAGCCCCAACAAGGGTTATGATTAGCACAAACTTGTAGGCAAATGCCGTTTCCAAAAATCAGAAAGCCAAACCCATTCTTTTACAGGGTTTGGCTTTACTTTTTCATCTTATAGAAGCTCAGATCCGTATGCAATGATTACGGAAGGACAGTTAAAGGATTAATCGCATTGGACTTGCTTGCATTCCAAGGTCCTTTATGCACTTCAAAGTGTAAGTGTTGTCCAAAGGAACGACCTGTGTTCCCCATATAGCCGACAAATTGACCTTGACTCACTTTTTGTCCACTTGATACACCTAAGCTATTAAGATGGGCATAAACAGTTGTGTACACTTGGCCATTAATGTTATGAGAAATAAACGCAACGTTGCCGTAGCTGCTAGAATAGTAAGCACGAATAACAGTTCCCGATGCAGCAGCATATACAGGTACTGTACCGCTTTTAGCAATATCTATACCGTCATGAAATTCTCCATCCCGCGGACCGAATTTAGAAGAAACATATCCTGATGTTGGCCAAATAAATCCGCTTGCATTAACCGCTGGGCTAGAAGATGCAGCAGGTGCGCTTGCGGTTGATGAAGAAGATGATGCTTTTCTTTGTTCGGCTAATCGACGCTCATATTCTCTTTTCTGTTCAGCAATAATCCGTGCTTGTTCAGCTAAAAATGCATCTTGCTCTTCTAGTTCTTCTAAGTCTTCCATCGCTTGATCGTGTTCTGCCGCTACTTCTTTTAACATTTTATTCTTTTCTTCAATTTGAGCATCTAATTGCTTTTTCAACATTTCATATTCCTTAAGCGCTTCACTTAAGTCCGTCAGCTCTTGATTCAGCTTAGCTTCAGCTTCTTCTTTCATTTTCATATCCCGCTGATGCTCTTCGATAATTTTTTTGTCTGCTTCAACAATGGTTGTTACGGCACTAATGCGGCTTACAAAATCACTAAAGCTTTGCGCTCCTAATAAGACGTCTAAATAACTAATGACGCCCCCGCTTTCTTGCAAAGATTTTGCCCGATCTTTTAACAGGTCATTTCTTTCATCAATTCGCATTTGTAATTCAGCAATTTGCTTTTTCAAACTTTCAATTTCTGCTTTCGTCTTTGTGATTTGCTCTTCTTTTTCCTTTATTTTCTTTGCCGTTTCCGATACTTTCATATCAAGGCTTTTAATTTCTGCATCTAATTGATCTTGTTCTGCTTCTAGTTTTTCTATTTCATTTTTTTTGCTGCTAATATCAGACTGAACAGAAGAACGTTCATTTTTAATTTTTGCTTGCTTTTCTTCAAACGATTCAGCTTTTGTTTGATTCGTTAACGGAAAAAAAACACTGCTTGTCCCGACAACAGCTGCAAGGCTCCATGTAAAAAATGTCTTTTTCACGTCTCAATTCCTCCCCTGATATGTATAAATCCGTACATTTATGTATTGAGATTAGCAAGCTATCAACTTGCTAATCTCAGACTGCTGACAATCGCTTGCATTCTTTGTTACTTCGCCCTCTTCGAATGCTCATTACCGTTCTTGGTAACTCCGCTTCTCATCGGGCTCGTGCCTCGAATGACAAACGTTTTCATCCAGTCTGCCAAAACCTCATATTTAGACTTGGTCTACAAACTGTAGATTAGCAAGCTATCAACATGCTAATCTATACTTTTAAAAATTTTCTTACCGACATTAAACTGCCCCAGATTCCGATAAAGGCTCCGAGGAAAATGAGAATCGCTGATACTTGGAATAGAAAAGGATTAAGTGGCAAAAGTTCTATAAAGGATCCTTGAACATAAGGATTCGCCCACTCGACAAAACGTTTGTAAATGATGATCAAAATAATTATCGGAATGATCGATCCTGATACCCCAAGGAATAAACCTTCTAGAAAAAACGGCCAGCGAATAAACCAATTCGTTGCTCCAACAAGTTTCATAATCTCAATTTCTCGTCTTCTCGCAAAGATGGTTACCTTGATCGTATTAGAAATTAAGAACATGGCCGTAAAAACGAGGCCGATAATTAACACAATCCCTACGTTTCTTCCGATGTTTACAACTTTAAAAAGTCTTTCAACCGTTTCTTCAGCATAACGGACATCTGATACGTGATCAAACTTTTCAATTTTTTGGGCAGTAGCTGGCGTATCTTCTGGGTTTTTCGTCTTAATCACAAAAACATCATTCAGTGGATTTTCTTGTTCAAAAAGCTTGAAGGCTTCCCCTTCTTCGCCAAAACTACTAATTAAATTTTCTAGTTCCTCATCTTTTGATGAGAACGTGACGCTTTCAACTTGCGGCAGGCTTTCCAGCTTTTTTTTCAATTGATCTCGTTGGTCCTGATTTGCTGTTACATCAATGAGAACTCGTATTTCGACATCATTTTCAATGTTCTTTGCGATGTTATTTAAATTAAACATGATGACAAGAAAAGTGCCGACAAGCAATAACGTCACCATTACTGCTGAGACGGACGCAAATGTCATCCACGTATTTCTCGCTAAGCTTTTAATGCTTTCGCGCAAATGACGCCCAAGAGTATTAATCATAAAGTCCATACTCCCCTCTTGTCTCGTCACGCACGATTTTCCCATCTTCAATGGCGATGACTCGTTTTCTAATCGTGTTGACAATTTCTTTGTTGTGCGTAGCCATCAAGATCGTCGTTCCCCTTTGATTAATTTCTTCCAGTAATCTCATAATCCCCCAAGAAGTTTCAGGATCTAGGTTCCCAGTTGGCTCATCTGCAATGACGACAGATGGATTATTAACAATAGAACGAGCGATGGAAACGCGCTGCTGTTCACCACCGGATAACTCATCTGGAAAAAAGCGAGCTTTATGTTTTAGTTGAACGAGATCAAGAACATCTAATACTCGCTTTTTAATATTTCTCGGTGGTTCGCCAATCACTTCTAAAGCAAAAGCAACATTCTCATAAACAGTTAATTTAGGCAATAATTTAAAATCTTGGAATACAACACCTATTTTTCTTCGCAAAAAAGGTACTTCTTGTTCTTTTAAATTTTCTAGTGACACACCGTTTATGACAATGCTGCCTTTTGTTGGTTTTTCTTCTCTGTACATCATTTTAATAAACGTTGATTTTCCAGATCCACTTGGACCAACAATGTAAACAAATTCACCTTGGTTTATCTTTACACTTATGCCATTAATCGCTAAAACGCCATTTGGATACGTTTTATAAACATCTTTCATTTCAATCATGTAATCACCTGAAGTTTTTTTGTTTCATGCTCAATAAAATTTCAAAAAAGTTGGTTGCGGAATCAAATGTCGCTTGCCTATAACAGTCAAAATAGCTATAGTAAAGCAACCGCCTTAAAAAAAGACTAAAAATATGAAACTTCATCCCTTTTTATTCGTCTTAATTAATGAACATGTGTCACTCATTTTTACAAAAACAATTATACCATCATTTTTCGTCAAAAATAGACTTTTTCATATTACATTTTTATTTCAATTGCGTAAAAAAAGACGAGAAACCGTCATGATTCTCTCGTCCAAAATATATTGGGAATTATTCTTTCCTGTTATTTTTTCTCAGCAAGCCACTCTGCTACTACTGCTGCCTTATCTTCAGTTAAAAGCCCATTTGGCATAGCGCCTCTTCCATTAATAATAATGTCTTGAATTTCTTCTTTACTATATTTTCCACCGACTTTTTCTAAGCTTGGACCAGCCCCACCTTCAAGGTTTTGGCCGTGGCAGCTTGCACAGCTTTGTCGAAATATGTCTTCTGCTGAAGAGGTTTCGGTTGGAGCTTCCTCTGTTTTCTCTTTTGTCCCATTGCTATCATCTCCACCACCGCCACAAGCTGCTAACAAAAGAGAAGTTCCTAAAAATAATGCCATCCATTTCAACTTCATCTTACATTCCTCCTAAAAAAATGGAATACAACGATATTATAACCTAATTTAAGTTGGATTAAATCCTTCCCCAATATTTCAAGAGCATCGATCACCACGACAAACGCTGTCGGTTTAATCGTTTTAGCAATTTGTTTCAATTTTGTGAATTGCAAAAAACCTCATCATGTAACCACAGAATGGTTAATTTTTTTTAGTTTCGGATTTAATAGTTGATTTTATTTTATATAATCAAATCCATTAAAGTAAATATTTTCTATTCACCATTTTAATAGGTTCATGCAAAAACATCATATGGCTTGCCTATAAGTTTATGAGATCCACCACTTTACTCTTTCCCTTTTGCAGAGCAAACGAATATTTATTTTCGATAAATATTTGATGCCATAACATAAAGATGAGTACAGTCCAAATTTTACGGCTATGATCCATTTTATTTTGATAATGTTCGTCTAACATCTTGTATAAGTAATGTTTATGGAAAAGGTAATCGGTTTCACTTTCATGAATCAATTCTTTTGCCCAATCATACAGCTCGTGTTTCAGCCAATGTCGTATCGGAACTGGAAAACCTAATTTTTTTCGATTTAATACGTGATCTGGTACGATCCCTTTTGCTGCTTTCCGTAAAATAGATTTCGTCGTTTGCTCAGCAATTTTATAATGCGCAGGGATTTTCATGGCCACTTCGAACACCTTTTGATCTAAAAAAGGAACACGTAATTCAAGCGAATTAGCCATCGTCATTTTGTCTGCTTTTAACAAAATGTCGCCTCTCAACCAAGTATGAATATCAATGTATTGCATTTTTGTCACCGCATCATATTCCTTCGCTTCTTCATAAAAAGGCTTTGTAATGTGCAGATAATCTTTTTCTACGTCAAAATGTCGGAGAAATTGTGCTTTTTCCTCCTGTTCAAACATTTTCGCATTTCCGATGTAACGCTCCTCAAGCGGAGTACAGCCTCTAAGCAAAAAGCTTTTCCCTTTCATCCCATCTGGTAAAGCGTGGGCAAGCTTTTTAATCGTTTCCTTTACTTTTTTCGGCAACGATTGAAATATACTTAAAGAATAAGGCTCACGATAAATGTTATACCCACCAAAAAGTTCATCCGCTCCTTCTCCTGATAAAACAACCGTTACATGCTTACGGGCTTCACGGGCAACAAAATAAAGCGGAACAGCAGCTGGATCAGCTAATGGATCATCTAGATGCCAAATAATTTTTGGTAATTCATTTATATATTCTTCAGGTGTAATAACATAGCTTATATTTTCAACATTTAAAATGTCTGCTGTTTCTTTTGCAACATGAATTTCACTATAACCTTCATGTTCAAAGCCAACTGAAAAAGTTTTTAAATTAGGATTGATCTGTTTAGCTAATGCTGCGATAAAAGAAGAATCAATCCCTCCTGACAAAAACGCTCCGACAGGAACATCACTGCGCATATGGGCTTTAACAGAATCAACTAATACATCTTGAATGTCTTTTATAAACTCCTCTTCACTTTTTTGTAAAGGCTGAAACGATACTTTCCAATAACGATGGAACGTTATTCGTTCACCTGGCTTTACGATAAAATAATGACCTGGAGGAGCTTTTTGCACCTTCATCATCATTGTGCTTGGTTCAGGAACAAATTGAAAAGTTAAATAATGTTGCAGTGCTTCATCATCTAACGATTCATCATCTTGTACTAAAGCAATGCTTTTTCTCTCTGATGCAAAAATTAGCTGTTCTTCATCTTCATAATAATAAAGCGGCTTAATACCGAACGGGTCCCGTGCACCATATAAAATTTTTTCCTGCTTATCCCAAATTAGAAAAGCAAACATGCCACGGAGCTTCGTTACGGCATCATAGCCATAAATATGGAAGGCACCTAAAATAACCTCAGTATCTGATTCAGTCGTAAAAGATAATCCCTTCTCTATTAATTCCTCTCTTAACTCTAAATAATTATAAATTTCTCCATTAAAAATAATCCAAAAGCGTTCATCAGCAAAGGAAAGAGGTTGATGCCCGCTTTCTAAATCGATAATACTTAAACGCCGGAAACCAAAACGTACATATTCATCCTCATAATACCCTTCATCATCTGGACCGCGATGCTTGATGATATCATTCATTTCCTTAAGCTGCTGGCGTTCAGTTTCCGTTGGGCTTTTCGGCTCCTTGTAAATAGCTCCAACAAATCCACACATGTCCTTCACCCTTCACTATTAGTCATTCGTTATTTAATAAATTCCATATCATTTTAACGAGCAAAACATTTCTATATTTTTCAAAATGATAAAAAATAGATTCAATTATTTTATACCACAGCTTTTATAGGCGATTCTTCTATATTCCTATTGATAAAAATTTCTGTTTTCAACCACAACTGTTGATTATCCATTATTTTACTTAAACATACAGAATCGTATGGCTGAACACAAGCTTTTCTGCTACATCCCTCGAACAAGAACGCCAGCGGGCAAATTCATTTGGCCGCTGATGTTCTTGTTCGAGAAGGGCATGCGTATAGCATGCCCAGTCGGCAAGAGATTCTCTTGCCGACTCCAGCAGAAAAGCTAGAAATAGAGCCATCTCATCTGGTTATTATTGGTTAATCAACACGCCTGGTTTTCAACAATCTTCTTCCTTTTGCTATAGACTAAAAAAGCTGCTTTCAGTAAACTTTATTGCTGTTGATAATTTGAGCTGTGAAGCAGAAAAGTGTCCGATTTCCTCATGGCAATGGCTCATTCAAATGTTGCAAGCAAATAAAACGAAAAGAAAAAGCTGTTTTATGATTTTTGCACAAAGAGGCCTTTTCATCATGCTACTTTAATTGTGAGCGTAAGTAAGCATCGATAAATGGGTCAATTTCCCCGTCCATAACGGCTTGAACATTTCCGATTTCGACATTAGTGCGATGATCTTTTACTAATGAATAAGGGTGAAAAACGTAAGAACGAATTTGGCTTCCCCAGCCAATTTCCTTCTGCTCTCCACGAATTTCGGCGAGCTCTTGTTCCTGTTCCTCAATTTTTTTCTGATAAAGCTTTGCTTTTAACATTTTCATGGCCCGTTCACGGTTTTTAATTTGGGATCGCTCCGTTTGACATGTCACGACAATACCTGTAGGCAAATGAGTGATTCGAACAGCTGAATCGGTTGTATTAACATGCTGACCACCTGCACCGCTGGAACGATAAGTGTCTATTTTAAGATCTTCATTACGAATATCAATGTCGATTTCCTCGTTAAACTCTGGCATGACTTCACATGACACAAAGGACGTATGTCTTCGGCCTGAAGCATCAAACGGAGAAATGCGGACAAGGCGATGCACACCTTTTTCTGCCTTTAAATAGCCGTAGGCATTGTGTCCTTTAATTAATAAGGTAACGCTTTTAATTCCCGCTTCCTCACCTGGAAGATAATCCAATGTTTCTACTTTAAATCCTTTTTTCTCTGCCCATCTTGTGTACATTCTTAAGAGCATGGAGCCCCAGTCCTGAGACTCGGTTCCACCTGCTCCTGGATGGAGCTCTAATATCGCATTATTTTTATCATACGGTTCACTTAATAGAAGCTCAAGCTCAAATTCATTAAGCTCTTTTGTTAAAGTTTTCAGTTCGCTCTCTAGTTCCTTTTGCAGATCCTCATCTGGTTCTTCTTTAATTAACTCATAAGTAACTTGTAGATTTTCATATGTTTCATTTAAATGATTAAATTGGTGGACAAGATCCTTTAAGCCATTTGCTTCATTAATAACCGTCTGAGCAGCTTGTTGATCATCCCAAAAGTCGGCTGCTGCCATTTTCTCTTCCAGCTCTTGAATACGAGCTTGTTTCGATTCTAAGTCAAAGAGACCCCCTAAAATCCGCTAATCGCTTAGCCATTTTCTCAAGTTCTGTTCGAATTTCTACTAATTCCATTTCCTTCACCTCATTGCTGACATTTATTTAATTAAAAAATTCTTAAAGAAAGAGGCAGATCGATCTACCTCTCAAGCGTTCTATTTATCGCCCGCAGCAATGCTTATATTTTTTTCCGCTGCCACATGGACAAGGATCATTTCGTCCTACATTCACTTTTTTACGGACGGGTTTCTTTTTCGCTGGAGCATCACCTTCTTTTGGCTGAACCGCTTCTCCTTTGGCAACCTCCTGACGTTTGAGATTATGTTGAATTTCGGCTTTCATGATGAATTTTGTCACATCTTCCTGGATGGATGCAACCATATTTTCAAACATCGCATAACCTTCCATTTGATACTCACGAAGCGGATCATTTTGGCCATAGGCACGAAGATGAATTCCTTGTCGCAGCTGATCCATCGCATCAATATGATCCATCCATTTCGTGTCAACTGCGCGCAAGACGATAACACGTTCAAATTCCCGCATTTTTTCTTCGCCAAACGCTTCTTCTTTTTCATCATAACGCGCTTTTGCTTTCTCCCAAATGATTTCGGCAATCTCATCGGATTCTTTTCCTTTTAATTCAGAAGCGTCAAATGTCGTATGTTCATCTAAAATATTCGCTTTTACCCAATCAACTAAACCGTCTAAATTCCAATCCTCCGGCAATTCTTCTTCCGGCGTAAAGGAAGCGACAACTCGATCAATCGTTTCCTTCATCATCTCTTCTACTTTTGCACGTAAATTTTCCGATTCAAGCACTTCGTCGCGCTGTTTATAAATCACTTCACGCTGTTCGCGTAAAACTTCATCGTATTGAAGAAGCTGTTTACGGGCATCGAAGTTATTTCCTTCAACCCGTTTTTGAGCTGATTCCACTGCTCTTGAAACCATTTTACTTTGAATCGGCTGGGAATCATCCATGCCAAGACGGTCCATCATATTCATCATACTTTCAGAACCGAAGCGGCGCATCAATTCATCTTCCATAGAAAGATAAAATTGGGTAACACCTGGGTCCCCTTGACGGCCAGAACGACCGCGAAGCTGATTATCAATTCGGCGTGATTCATGGCGCTCCGTTCCGATTACCGCAAGTCCGCCAAGCTCTTTAACCCCTTCCCCAAGCTTAATATCCGTACCGCGTCCAGCCATATTTGTGGCAATCGTGACAGCCCCTTTTTGACCGGCTTGTTCAATAATTTCCGCTTCTTTTGCATGGTTTTTCGCATTTAATACATTGTGCGGAATTCCTTTTTTCTTTAATAGACTTGAAATATATTCAGACGTTTCAACCGCAACAGTACCGACAAGAACAGGCTGTCCGATCATATGACGCTGTTCAATATCCTTTACAACTGCCCGAAACTTGCCTTCCATCGTACGATAGATCAAATCTGGACGATCATCACGAATGACCGGCTTATTCGTTGGAATGACGACAACTTGCATATTGTAAATATTGCGAAATTCTTCCTCTTCTGTTTTTGCTGTACCAGTCATCCCAGCAAGCTTTTCATACATACGGAAATAGTTTTGGAACGTGATCGTCGCTAACGTCATGCTTTCATTTTGGATTTCCAGACCTTCTTTTGCTTCAATCGCTTGATGCAGCCCATCGCTGTAGCGGCGTCCTTTCATCAAACGCCCTGTAAATTGGTCAACGATGACGACTTGCCCATCTTCTACAACATAGTCGACATCACGTTTCATAACAGCATGAGCTTTTAAGGCATTGCTAATATGGTGATTAATCGTTACATTTTTAAGATCAAATAAGTTCTCAATATTAAAGGCGCGTTCCGCTTTTGTCATCCCTTCTTCTGTTAGCTGAACGGCTTTCGTTTTTTCATCAAATGTATAATCAACATCTTTTTTCAGCGTCCGAACGAAGACGTTTGCTTGCAAGTATAGCTTCGTCGATTTCGCCGCTTGTCCAGAAATAATCAAAGGTGTTCTTGCCTCATCAATTAAAATCGAGTCAACCTCGTCAATGACCGCAAAATGAAGAGGGCGCTGAACCTTATCTTCTTTGTAAAGAACCATATTGTCGCGCAAATAGTCAAATCCAAGCTCATTATTAGTCGAGTACGTAATGTCAGCCGCATAGGCTTTTCGTTTTTCTTCTTTTGAAAGTCCATTTAAATTCAAGCCAACGGTTAAGCCGAGAAACTCAAACACCTTTCCCATTTCTGTCGCGTCACGCGTTGCTAAATATTCATTAACCGTTACAACATGGACGCCTTTCCCTGTTAAGGCGTTTAAATAAACAGGCATTGTTGATGTTAACGTTTTTCCTTCCCCTGTTTTCATCTCGGCAATATTTCCCTCATGGAGGGCAATGGCCCCCATAAGCTGCACTTTATATGGATAAAGTCCAAGTACACGGCGTGCCGCTTCCCTTACAACGGCATAAGACTCAATTAAAAGGTCGTCAAGCGTTTCCCCTTTTTCTAAACGCTCAACAAACTCTGTTGTTTTTCCTTTAAGCTCTTGGTCTGAAAGCTTTTCCATTTCAGGTCCAAGCGCATTTATTTGATCAGCCATTTTTTCATAGCGGTTCAAGGTCCGTTTATTGAAATCAAACACTTTATTGAAAATACCAAGCATGTTAAACGCTCCTCTAGATTA
Source organism: Bacillus alveayuensis (assembly GCA_030812955.1). Lineage (GTDB taxonomy): Bacteria > Bacillota > Bacilli > Bacillales > Aeribacillaceae > Bacillus_CB > Bacillus_CB alveayuensis. The sequence goes on along the minus strand of JAUSTR010000002.1, from coordinate 69,427 downwards.
AAATGAATATTATCTTCATAAATTAAATTGTATCACTGCTTTGTGCCACAAACAACTTTCACTATGGACAATGGATGGGCATCCAAAAAATATTATTTTTTCTTTCATTATAAACAAAATTTCAGGCATATGATGTAAATTGAAATATTTTACATATATTTTTTTAGCTTGATACTTCAAAATGAAAACAGGTGCAGCATACGCTGCACCTGTTCAGTGAGATTATTCATTTGGTTCGATTAAGCCATATTTTCCGTCTTTGCGGCGATAAACAACATTTGTTCTATTTGTTTCAGCATTTGTAAAAACGAAGAAGTTATGCCCAAGCATATTCATTTGTAAAATCGCTTCTTCACTATCCATTGGCTTTAAATTAAAGCGTTTCGTTCTGACAACTTCAAGCTCATCATCTTCCTCTTTTTGGAGATCAGCCTCTCCATTTCCAGAATGGATCAAATATTTCGTATCAACCTGCTGTTCACGCAATTTGCGGTTTACTTTCGTTTTGTGCTTGCGGATTTGACGTTCTAGTTTATCGGTTACGAGATCAATCGCCGCATACATATCTTCATGATGTTCCTCCGCCCGCAATACTAGGTACGGCATTGGAATCGTCACTTCAATTTTAGATTCTTGATCATTATAATACTTTAAATTAACGTGTGCTGTTGCGTCTACTTCATTATCAAAATAACGCTCTAGCTTAGATAATTTTTTCTCAACATACTCTCGGAGTGCCGGAGTTACTTCAATGTTTTCTCCTCTGACGTTGTTTCTCATTTAGGAACTCCTCCTTTTATTAAGGATATGTAAATATAATACTTGAAATCCCCCACAAATTCCTGCTTATTCCGAAAATCTTTCGTGAAAATTTTGTGAATTTGTCAATTCATGTAGAATTTTGCCTATATTCTCTATTTTATATCAGGCGTGTTGATTAACCAATAATAACCAGTTGAGATGGCTCTATTTCTAGCTTTTCTGCCGGAGTCGGCATGCGAATCGCTTGCCGACTGGGCATGCTATACGCATGCCCTTCTCGAACAAGAACATCTGCGGCCAAATGAATTTGCCCGCTGGCGTTCTTGTTCGAGGGATGTGGCAGAAAAGCTTGTGTTCAGCCATACGATTCTGTATGTTTAAGTAAAATAATGGATAATCAACACTTGTGATTTTATATACGAAAAATTAGAAGGATGTCTCAAATATACACTCCATTGTCTGAAAAACTTCTTTTATATAATTTTTCTCCAAACTGAAAGGACCGGTTTTTCCCGATCCCTTTCATACTATTCACAAGCTCCAATCATTTGCTAATGCGTTACATATTTTTTTAGCTTTTTTTGCAAAAGGTCTTTCCATTTGACATAGGTTGGGTATAATTCTTGTTTTATGAATGGCTCTAAATGTACTGGTTGAAAGGAGATGAAATCGAGCTTCTCCATCATTTCATCAAGCATGCCCATTTCTTCTGTTATGGAAAAATCTTTTGGAAAAAGCGAATCAAACAGATGACGTGTTGAATCAATTTCCTTCATAGCGACAATGATATCTATCATCACTTGGTCTCGTTCGACATATTGAATATGATCAAAACTAGAAAGAATATATGAAAACCCTTCTTCAATCGTATCAAGCAAATAATAAAATCGCCGTAAAAAATCCAATTGTTCAGATGAGATCGTCCACACTGATTTCACCTATTTCCGTTTATCATAGAACATACCATCTATCGTATCAACTTGATAAGGATTTGTATACTTGTTCGTTGAGCTTTTAGTCGATTTAAGATGCAGCAAATCTTGTTTAATTTCCCTTTGGATTTGTTCAAGCTTCATCTCTAGCTTTTGATTGAGCTCCATTAAATGTCGGCCTTTTTCTTTTTCCGCATCAGAATACGGAGGTTTTAACTGTTTGATCAAGCGTTCACGTTCTATTAAGAGCTCATCGATTTGTTTAATTTTGTCATCACGTTCTTTTTTATTCATGCTGTTCGTTGCCATTAATAGTTCTTCGGTAATAGCTATGACCTTATCTAACAAATCCATTATGCTTGCCCGCCTTGTGGATGCTGTTGTTTACGGTTAAGTTGTATAACCTCTTTCCAAGTATCACGGAATTGTACGACATAGTCTTCTACTTCATCTAAAATGCCCACATCATTTTTAATATTTGCTTCAATTAAACGGCGATTCATATATTCATACATAGCCATCATACTTTTCGCAACGTCTATATCTGTATTTAAGGTAACCATAAGCTCTTGAATAATTTTTTGTGCTTTTTGGAGATTGATATTTTTTTGTTCCACATCATTTTCTTCTATAGCTTTTTTCGCTAACTTAATAAACTTAAGACAGCCATTATACAGCATTAACGTCAACTCACCTGGTGAAGCAGTCTGAATACTATTTTCTTGGTAAGCTTGATATGGATTATTCATTGCCATAACGCCACTCCTTATCATTTGCACTAGATCCTACAATATTATACCAATTTTTCCATTACAAATGGATTAATATCCCATGCCAAATTGCTGCATTAAATACATCGATTGCTCATTCATGCGCTGGATCGCCGTTTCCATTGCGGTAAACTGGCGCCAGTAGCGATTTTCAATGTCAACTAAACGTCTTTCAAATGCATCGATGCGATCCTCTAAATCCTCTAAATTTTTCCCTATTGTGTACGTGTTTAGCACAGAAGTAGACTTCCCTGCTTTTTCATTGATTTTATCCATGGCGTTCGTTATCGTGTCGTACATCCGCTGCACAATGCCCTTTTCACTCTCATCCGTGCCACTACTATTAAATAGCGCTTCAACGGCCTCTGGATCTTCTTCAATGGCCGCTTTTAATTTGGCTTCATCAATAATTAATTTCCCACCATCTAAATAGTTTGGTGATGTCGTAATGCCAATACTTGCTAGCTGATTATATTTTGAACTAATCTTATCATTTGTAACAGGTTGATAAGCATCGTATCGCAGCTCGGACAACGCACTAGACAAAATCGAATCACGTCTTAATAATCCGCTTTTTGCCTTTTCTTCCCAAAGCTCTATCTGCTTTTCGCTCATCGCTTCTTTTTGCTCTTCCGTTAATGGCAAATAATCACGATAGCGCTCTTCGGAAATTTTTTGCTGGATTTTATCAATCGTTTCATTATATTTTTCAACGAACGCTTTAATCTTTTCAACCACTTTGTCAGCATCGTTGGAAATCGCAATCGTAACACTCGGATCTGCCGTTGTAAACGTATCTTTCAACGTAAACGTTACACCAGAAATCGAAAAAGTATTAGACGTTCGCTCTGTTTCTAAACCATTTATCGTAAATATTGCATTTTTCCCGCCAAATTCAGCTGCACCATTAAAATATAAGACATCGTTTAAAAAGGAGCCGGAAGTTACGATTTCCGGATCTAATTCCGTGCCATTAAAGTTACCTGTTTCTGTTCGCGTGATGGTCACTTTATCTGAAAATGAGTCATAAAACATCGTCACGCCAGCATCGGATGAATTCACTTTATTAATCACCGTATTCAAGGATTCGTTCCCTTGAATGGCAAATTTTTCGTTGACCGCTTCACTCTTTTCGTTATATGTTGTAATGCCAAATGTAAAGTAGTTTTGTTGATAAGTGGCTTTGATAACAGAACCCTCTGCAATAGTATTGTCCATCGTAATTTTTCCAGTGTTTAAATCAATGGTTCCGACTTTGGTTCCAGATGCATCTTGAATTTCATTGCCGACATTCGTATAAGTTGTGCCATCAATATCAAGGGTTAAACTTCCATCGACAATGGATCCTTTTTGCAGCTGAATGACGTTTGTAGCTTCCGCTAGCGTTTTATCATCATCGACGCGTACATCTGTCATATAGTCAACCTTAATTGTGCTTCCTTTTTTAATAGTATCTCCAAATGTGAGATTTCCACTTGCATCTATTAAAACTTCTCCTGTATTAGGAGTTCCAGATGTAACCACGGTATACGCTTTGCCGTCTACTTTGACGACCATATTGGCCGCTTCCGTTAACAATACACTTGCCCCGGGTTTCAATGATAGGGAAAAAGAAGTTCCAGCTGCACTTGCTGTAATCGTCTGATTTTCAACACTGCCTTTCTTCCAGTTGAAATTTGAATTAGCAAAATCACCTTGAATTTCATATAACCCTCTAGAAGTGTCGATTTTCGTACCAGCAGATACAGCACTTGTACTTACTTTCGAAGCCGCTTCTGCAAGCTGTTTAACCTCTGTAATAGTATAAGAAGCGGTTCCAGCTGCACTTGATGCCGTTGCCGTTACTTTTGACTCATTTGATGACGTCGCATTTCGAATGCGAAAATTACTTGATAACCTCATGTTGAACATTTCATTACGTAATGATAGCAAAAGGGAATTCATTTCACGGTAATCATCGCGCTGCCATTCTAATATTTGCTTTTTTTGATACATTTTATCTAAAGGCATACGCTCTGCCTTCATTAAGTCTTTCACTAATTGGTCTATGTCCATACCACTTGCTAAACCGCCAATTCTCATCGTTTTTCGTCACCACCTTTACACTCTTTCATTGATGATGATACCGATTAACTCGGCCATCGCTGCATACATATCGAGCAATTTTTTCGGAGGAATTTCGCGAATCACTTCTTCCGTTTCTTTATTAATGACTTTCACGTAGTATTCGTTTAATTCCTCATGAAGCTCAAATTGAATCGATGTTTCCACAGGCTTTATAAATTCATTCATCTTTTTAACCGCTTTTTCTAGCTCGATTTTAGGGACGGGGGAATCGTTCTGTTCACTTTGAGCTTGATTCGCTGCAGCATGCTCCCTATTCGGATAAGAATCGTGATCATACAAAAAACTTTTTTGCGAGACTCTTTCCACCAACATACAGCTTCCTCCTAAAACGTTAGTAGCTATTTTTAATATCGGAACAAAAAGCATTTTCTAAAGTTCGTATTCAGAAAAAAGTGGAAAAAATATCGCTCATCAAAACTTTGAACGAAACCATTTTCCTTTATTCGTTTGTAAAAATCTTAAAATATAAACCTTTGTATCTGTTTTTGTAAGATCAGCTACATATTTTCATATTTTCAAATAAGCTACCAGAATAGACGGTTTTCATTTTTTAGCGTTATAATAAAATATAATTTGAAACATTGGAAGCAAAAGAGGCGAAAAATATTGACGTATATCGAAAAAGGCAGTTCCGAATATGTAAAAGCAAGCATTGCACTCTTTTTCGGGGGGTTTGTAACATTTTCTATTTTATACACCACCCAACCGCTTTTACCGGTTTTCTCGCAAGAATTTCACGTATCTGCTGTAGCGGCAAGCTTAACATTATCCTCTTCGACCGGAACGTTGGCGATTATGATGTTAATAGCTGCTAGTTTATCAGATCAGATAGGAAAAAAGACAGTCATGATCGCATCCATGCTTCTTACCTCTATTCTGTCGATTACGATCGCCTTTAGTCCTAACTTTTTTTCACTTGTCCTTTTGAGAACGATGCTTGGCATTGCAGCAGCCGGCATCCCCTCACTGGCGATGGCTTATGTCGCAGAGGAATTCGACTCTCAGGCTATCGGCAAAGTAATGGGATTGTATATAAGCGGTACGAGTATCGGGGGAATGGCAGGGAGAATCGTCACTGGTTTGTTGACGGACTTATTTTCATGGCGCACTGCTTTGTTTTCCATCGGTGTGCTTGCCTTAATATTAAGCATTATTTTTACTCTAATTCTTCCGACTCCGAAAAATTCTAGCAAAAAAGAACTTTGCATAAAAACGGTTATTCAAACATATGCGGTTCATGTACGAAACAAAGCGCTCATGTCACTCATCTTTCTAGGCTTTTTATTTATGGGGAGTTTCGTCACATTGTATAACTATATCGGCTATTTACTAAGTGAGCCGCCTTATTCGTTTAGCCAATCATTGCTAGGGTTTCTTTTTATCGTCTACATATTTGGCAGCTTTAGCTCTGTCTACATGGGAAATAAAGCCGATCAATACGGCCATTCGTTTGTATTAAACATATCGCTAGCCTTAACGATCGCAGGTGCTGTTATCACCCTAATGCCGCCTGTGCTTGCGAAAATTTTGGGAGTTTCGTTATTTACGTTTGGATTTTTTGGATGCCATTCCATCACGAGCGCTTGGATAGGTGAACGCGCTAACATCAACAAAGCGCAAGCCTCCTCTTTATATCTTTTATTCTATTATTTAGGATCTAGTCTAGTCGGTACATTTGGAGGCTATTTTTGGACCCATTTTCATTGGTTCGGTGTGATCGCCTTTACAATGACATTACTAACTTTAAGCTATCCGCTTATCATGTATGCACAGAAAAATTTAATACATGATATACGCGCCTAAAGGCCGCAGCTTTGAACATGATTAAAAGCCGCTTTGTCAATTGGACGGCGGCTTTTCTGTTTGCACATACGAAAATCAGCTTTCGCGAACTAGGGACATCCCCTTATTATTTTAATGTCGGTCTTGGAATCGAAAAAATATGGCCAATTTCTGCATAGTTCGCTCCACCTAATCGACAAAGCGGGGCGATTTTTTCTTCGATCACCCTACCATCATCATATAATTCATCATCTATTCGAAAAATTAATTTTGTTTCATTTCCATCATGTTTACATTTGGAGCATCTTCTCAAGATGTTAAAAACCCCGATGAACTCGGGACAAACATTAGCTTATTTTTAAAATTGGTTGGATCGTTGAGTCATTTTTTGAATCTTCAAAGGCTTCGTTAATTTCGTCAAACGGGTAAAAACGAACCAATTTATCAAATGGGAATTACCCATTTTTATAATATTCCACCAGCTCCGGAATAAACACCTGTGGGACAGCATCACCTTCCATAACTCCCATCACATCAACATAAATAACAAGCTTGTCACAATCATTCCTTTCGAATAAACTTGAAGAGGGGAAATTTTTTTCTGAAAGGAGCAAAAAAGTGGAAAAGAAGCTTGACTTAATTTTAGAAAAAGTGACGTCTATTGACCATGAATTAAAAAATGTACATGCACGACTCGATCGAATTGAAGAACGGTTGGATCGGGTTGAAGAGCGGCTGGATCGGGTTGAAGAGCGGCTGGATCGGGTTGAAGAGCGGCTGGATCGGGTTGAAGAGGAACAAAAAGCGATTAAACAAGCTGTTATGGAAACAAACGAAGAAGTGAAAAACCTCCAAGAAAGCTTCAAATCCGTTTACGAAATTATCGGTGAACATGACGTTGCCATCCGTACGTTACGAAAAAAAATCATGTAACATACAACTACCTCAAAAAGTGATTGCTTCACTTCTTTTTTTGTCAAAAATCGCTTCACAAAGATTCATTACCCAAATCATTTTGCTAAAATCCCACGTAAGAAGAATTTTAAAAATCTTGCTTCATGTTTAAATAAAAGCATCTTTTTTATGGAAAAAAGTATGGGGGCAAGATGTTTTTCTCACCCCTATACTTACAGCTTACCCTTTCAAATCAATCGTATTTCCTAAATGCGCTTCGAGGGATACAGGTGGCTGCGAGCCTTTTAACATTTCCGCCATATTTTGTCCATTTTGCTCGGCCGTATTCATCGCAATCTTAAATACTGACAAGCTTGCCTGCTGTTGAACATTCGCTTGGCTCATAGCCACTGATAGTAAAGAAATATCCATTTCATCAACTCCGATATTAAAAATGGGATTCATATTTTATATCGACAGACTTTCATATTTTTTTCATGCAAATTCGCTATTGGATATCTTATCATGTCCAACTCGTGAATACGATTCGTACGCTTATGTTAAAAAAGATCTTTATTAGCCGTTACCTATTATTAACTGCTTTAAAATATTTTAATGTAGATGAGCGAATTCCCTAACATAAATTTACATCCAAACAAAAGAGAAGACATGGACCATCAAAGAATCCAAATGTTTAGTCATTTCTCTTCTTTTCTATCTTAATTTTTGTACTTCAGAAGTCCAATGAAGGACTTTTTCTCTTCTATCTATCTTCATTATGTCCTTTAGGAGTCGTATGAAGGACATTTTTTATGCTTTCTATCTCCATTATGTCCTTCAAAACCCTCATGACGGACATTCATCATCTACCATTGCTTCTTTTTGTACTTCATCTCCTCCTGAGGCTTGATGGAACTTGATGTATACCTCATTCGCAAACGTCAGACAATGAAACGGTATTGAATCTTTGTACAACTTGCTTATGTGTACAGCATGTTCAAGTCCAACAGCAAGTTTTTCGGATAGGCTCGATCTCCTGTGCAAAAAAAAGACATAGCCTCGTAGAGTTCATTTACTATGCGGCGAAGCAAAATATTCCCATTGATGCTGTGAAAATACAGCTCCACATGGCATAAGAGGTACCTTGTTTGTTTTTATGGCGATTATTGTAATCAAAATTACTCAACCACAGTATTTTATAAAAACAACTCATTCGAAAAACAATTTTTGAAGACTATTTTAAACTCGAAAATACAGAACAGATTCAATACGAAAAACAAATCATGCTACTAAACTTCAACCAAGCTATCTTTCGAAATTACTACCTAAATGAAGCTTCAACTTTTAGGTTTTGTCTTGTTGGCAAAAAGTCAAAAAATAATTTTACAGAATATTGAAACTATATTTACATGACGCTCATGATGGGATGTTTATAATAAATAACTTATCGAGCATTCTATAAATAATCCGATATATTATAAATCTATTTCTTTTCAGTTTTTTGTTGTACATACAGCATTAAATTCTTCATGCACAACTTACAAACTATAGTTATGACAATCGTCAATATAACAAAGTATTCTCATATATTTGACAAAGCGTTTTTCTAACAAATGTAACCGTATCACTTTATAAAAACTCCCAACTTAATGGGGTTCCCGCTTTAATATCTTGTTTAGCTTCTTTCCCAATTAATCGCTCATAATATTTAGGAGCTAAGCCATAACCTGGTCGTACTACTCTAATATTTTCTTTATTAAATTTTTCCCCTTGTTTTATATCTTTAGCTACATACAACGAACGTCTAAATTTCAGCGATGCTTTCTCTTTCTCAGTTGGTCCGTATTTCACTTCCCCTAACGCCTGCCATGCTCTTTCAGTTTCTACTACTAATGCTTTCATTTCATCAGGCTCCATTGAAAATGCAGAGTCTACCCCGCCATCTGCTCTTGATAAGGTAAAGTGCTTTTCAATGACCGTTGCTCCCAACGCAACACTTGCAACTGCAACTCCTACTCCCATCGTATGATCCGATAAACCAACTTGACAGTTAAATAGCTCACTCATATGAGGAATTGTCAGTATATTTGTATGTTCAGGAGAAGCCGGATAAGTGCTTGTACATTTTAAAAGAATCAAATCCTTACATCCTGCTTCTCTTGCTGCTCTCACAGTTTCATCTAATTCGGCCACCGTTGCCATTCCTGTTGAAATGATCATCGGTTTCCCTGTTGAAGCAACTTTTTTAATAAGTGGAATATCAGTATTTTCAAAAGATGCAATCTTATACATTGGTACGTTTAATTCTTCTAAAAAGTCTACTGCTGTTTCATCGAAAGGGGTGCTAAAAGGAATCATCCCTAATTCTCGAGCACGATCAAAAATAGGTTTGTGCCACTCCCAAGGAGTATAGGCTTGTTGGTATAGCTGATATAACGTATGTCCCTTCCATAAACTATCGCTATCTTCAATTTTAAATTCCGGATTTTCCAAATTTAATGTCATTGTATCCGCTGTATATGTTTGAATCTTTAACGCATGTGCTCCAGCCTTGGAAGCTGCCTCAACAATCGCTAAAGCACGTTCTAAGGATTGATTATGATTCCCAGACATTTCTGCGATAATAAATGGTTTATGATTTGATCCAATCCTTCTTGCTTCAACAATAATTTCGTTCATGCTCTCATTCCTTCTATCATATGTTGTATTATACTTTTTTGTTCTTTCCATTCTTTATTAAATAAAGCCATTAATATGACATCTGCATATTGTTTATTTTTAAGGACGTGTTCTCTCAAAACACCTTCTGTTTTAAAACCTAACCGCTGATGATAACGAATGCTTCTTTCATTGAAGCTGATTATCTCGGCACATAATTTACGGATGTTTAACTCTTCAAATACAAAATTCAAGGCTAAGTATCCCATTAAAGTTCCTGAACCTTTTGGCGCGTTTTGATCACCAACATAAAATCCCCAAGAACATTTGCTATTTTCAAAATCGATATTAGTAAAATTTACAACCCCAACTGGAACATTCTCTAAGTAAAAAATTTTCACAATGATTCGCTCGTCTTTTTTAATTTTGTCAAACCACATTCTATGTTCTTCTAGCGAAATGACCCAATCATGAAACATTACGGATCGAATATGTTCCTGATTTCTCCAATTTAACACCATTTCTAAATGTGAGGAATTCATATCTTCCAATCTTGCACATTCTAACAGATTCATTTTAGTTCCTCCATAATTACCTTAACAACTGGATAAGTATTTACAATTTTGTGATTGACAAGTTTAGAAGCACGTTCAGATAGTAATTGAACTTTTTTAGGATGCTCGATTAAATCTTTTACAGCCTCAAATATTTGATCAGATGTAACTTCATCACTAAATCCAAGATTAATAGTCGCACCAAACTTGCTAACAGAATCCGTTAACTCTATTTGATTATCCGCTACAATAATTGTAATGGATGGAAGCCCTAAATAACATCTTTCCCATGTTGTTGTTCCGCCAGCTCCGATTGCTAAATCTGCTTCATTCATCAATTCTGCCATGTTTGACACTTGGCAATGAAAAAAGAAGTTGAGATATCGATCACAATATTCTCGAATTTCATGTTTTCTTTTATTAGATGAACCTACAACAACATTTACTTTTATGTTATTTTCTAATAAAGCCATTGCATTCAGTGTTTTGATCGTTTCATTCGTATGATCCGTTCCGCCAAAGAAAACAAGAATGTTACGAATTTTCCCATCACGAATGCGTTTCTGACGAGAAGCTACGATAAATTCTTCCCTTAACAACACATAATTGGGACCTAATAGTTGCTTACATTCAGGAGAAACTAAATGTTGATATCTTTTTTGATAATTTAAATGCCAGTTTTGATCAAGGAGAAAATCACAAACATGTTTCCGATTTGCTAAATCATCGATCACCATTATTTTTTTTGAAAAAGGCTTTATCTTGCTCTCCCATTTACTATCCAATCCATAATGATCGACAACTAATAAATCTATTGAAAAATTATATTTTTTAAACAAGAATTGAGTTTCATATACATCTTGTTTCCAATTTTTTTCATACCATTGAAAAATAGCAAGACGGTCAGCCTTATTTATTTGAATTTTTGGGAGAACTAAAACGCGAAAACCATTGTCTTTAATAAAATGAATTAAATTGCCTTCAAGATCTCTGCATATAAAAGAAACATCGGCATTAACTTGTTTTTTTAGTTGATTTGCCAATGTTAAACATCTCATCACGTGACCAGTTCCAATCGTTACTGATGAGTCAACCCTAAATACAACATTCATTTTGAAAACACAACCTATAGTTTCTTTTGTTCGATATGGGCATTAATTTCTGCCCATTCAGGCTTATCTCGTAAAATCCGAATGACATCTTCTAAAGTAAATAATGGATTTATTGGGTACAATGTTTCTAATATGTTTTGAATTAATAAAAAATCTTCCTCTGTATCTACTGTCCAACGATGCCTACTTTCGTCCATTTCATTTGAAACATTACAAAGTCTAAATTGATCAGGATGATGATATATATAAGCAGTGACATGCTCGCGGTAAGCTGTCTCTTTAGCTTCTTCGTGAGCTCTTTTTAACACTTTATATGACATCACTTCTGTATCCAGTCCTCTTGGATAGGTGCGAGTTAATGTGTTTGAAACGTAATCGTATCGATCTTTATTTTCCAAATAATGTGTTACAACCTTATCAATAACATTCGGGTCTATAATTGGGCAGTCTGATGTTAATCGAACAATGACATCTGCATTAAATTGTGTAGCAGCTTCAAAATAACGAGACAGCACATCTTCCTCTGATCCTCGATAATAAGGTATCGAAAGTTGCTGACATAGTTGAACAATTTGGTCATCACTTTCTTTCGTAGTTGTGGCGATAATGATTTCATCAATACTTTTTGCTCTTTTCACTCGTTCAATTTGATATTCTAGTAATGTTTTGTCTAATACTTTTTTTAATATTTTCCCCTGAAGTCTCGTAGAACCCATACGGGCTTGGATAATGGCAGCAACTTTCATTTTTCCACCTTCTCGCTCCAAAACTAAGTTTTCATAGTTTTTTTGACACTACCCTATTTTTTATAGTAATCTATCGTCTGCTTGACAGCCTTAATAACATCATGAACATCTTTTTCACTCATAGCCGGGAATAAAGGCAAGGTAATCATTTCATTATACAATTTTTCAGCATTCGGGCATATTCCCTTTTGATAGCCAAGTTGTTGGTAATAAGGTTGGAAATAGACAGGAATGTAATGAACATTGACACCGATGTTTTGCTGGTGCAATGCCTCAAAAATTTCACGTCTAGACGCAGTGAGCTTGTCTAAATTTAAACGGATGATATATAAATGCCAGCTTGATTCCCCATTTTCATGTTGAAATGGCGTGATTATTTCATCCATCTCTTTAAATGCTTCGTTATAAATTGAAACGTATTTTCTTCTCAATTCCACAAACTGATCAATTTTCTTCAACTGACTTGTCCCTAAAGCAGCTTGAATATCTGTCATACGATAATTATAGCCTAAAAACTGCATTTCATAATACCAAGAACCATGATATTCATTTAGTTTTTCTTGCTCACGTGTAATTCCGTGAGAGCGGAATTGCAGTAATTTATCATAGTATTTTCTATTGTTTGTCGTAATAATTCCGCCTTCACCTGTCGTAATATGTTTTACCGGATGAAAGCTAAACATCGTCATATCACTAATGGAGCCAACCTTTTTCCCTTTATATACAGCCCCTAATGCATGTGCAGCATCCTCAATCACTACAAGGTTATGTTTTTTCGCAATTTCTAAAATTCCATCTAATTCAGTAGGTTGACCTGTAAAATCAACCGGAATAATTGCTTTCGTTTTATCAGAAATCTTTTCCTCAATTTTATTAGGGTCTATATTATATGTTTTTTCATCGATATCAGAAAAAATAGGTGTCCCGCCTTGATAAATCACACAGTTCGCACTAGCAGCAAAAGTCATTGGTGTCGTAATGACTTCATCTCCATTGCCTATTCCGGCTGCAAAGCAAGCTCCATGTAATGCCGCCGTTCCATTCGAAAAAGCAACAGCATATTTGGCTCCAACATATTCTGCAACAGCTTGTTCAAACTTTGCAAGATATGGACCCGTTGTTAAATAGCTTCCTTTCAGTACTTCTATAACAGCTTCAATATCATCTTCATCAATCCATTGCCTTCCATATGGTAAATACGATTGTCTGACAGGTTCAAAAATTTTATCTTTCTCCATATATCTCACTCCTAAACTAGAAAAAAGTAGAAGAAACGTTTTACATTTCTTCTACCAATACTCGCAACTCTTCCACAGTTAACCATTCAGAATTTGTATCACTTGTATATTTAAAACCTTCTGAAAGGGGCTTTCCGCCTTTCACTGATTCTCTTGACCACCAAGGAAATTCCGGTTGAATAACATAGTATGTATCAAACTCAACAGTATGTCTTGCGTCATCCTCTGTAATCATTGCCTCATGGAGTTTTTCTCCTGGACGAATGCCAACAATCTCTATCTCACATTTTGGAGCAATCGCTTCTGCCAAATCTACCACTCTCATACTTGGAATTTTCGGGACAAAAATTTCCCCACCGCGCATCCGTTGTAAACTATCTAAAACAAATTGAACCCCTTGATCAAGTGTAATCCAAAAACGTGTCATTCTTTCATCGGTAATCGGTAATTTACCTGTATGACGAATTTTCTTAAAGAAAGGAACAACACTTCCCCGGCTGCCCACTACATTTCCGTAACGGACTACGGAAAATCTTGTTTCCTTATCACCAACATATGAATTAGCAGCAACAAATAGCTTGTCTGAAGCCAATTTCGTAGCCCCATAAAGATTGACGGGACTACACGCTTTATCAGTACTTAGAGCGATGACTCGGTTTACTCCACGGTCAATAGCAGCTTCAATGACATTTTGAGCACCATGGATATTTGTCTTAACCGCTTCAAACGGATTATATTCACAAGCTGGTACTTGCTTCATAGCCGCAGCATGAATAACAATATCTACTCCATCAAAAGCACGATACAAACGTTCCTTATCACGTACGTCACCAATGAAAAATCTTATTCTTGAGTCTTTGAACTCTTGTGCCATCTCAAATTGCTTTAATTCGTCACGACTAAAAATGATAATCTTTTTTATATCATATTCGAGAGCTTTTTTTGTAAATTTTTTCCCGAACGAACCTGTTCCACCTGTTACTAATATCGTTTTTCCAGATAAATACATAATCAACCTCTCCATTATCTTTGTTTTTATGAAAAATAACGAGGAACTTATTCTTTTCTTTTTTAATTTTGCATCTTGATGAATAGCCGGAAAAGGACTACACTAATCCCATTAAAACAATTCCTGCAAAAGAGGCTTAACGAGCTCGCTCATAGTCAATTATTTAAAAGATCTCTCTAAAATCATACCTTAAGATACTAACTGAATGATCTTACATTCGTCCCATGTTAACATGAAGCTGCACTAAGCTTTTAAAATACTTACGTGTAGCTGAAATATCAATTTCCTTATTTTTTTCTATAAATTCAAAAAGCGTAATATGTTCAAATCCATCAATATATGCTCCACCTTCTGTTGCATTATATAACGAGCGATTTTCTAAACGTGCAATATTTGTAAACCAGTCACGGTATATAAGAAATTGTTTTGAAGTCGGAACTTTATCTAATTGATCAAAACTCGGTATATATATAACATCATCACTTAAAGATGCAAACTGTTTAAAATTGTGAGTATCAATGATATGGGTCTGATGGTTTGTATAAGCTAAATCTTGACCCACTAAACAAATAGAGGAAAAACCAAATTTTAACAATAAATCAAATAATGCTGTAGCAACAGATCCACCACTCTGAATAATAGGAATTCCTTCCCTATATGCATATTCCTCTGCTAGCGGATAACCTTCTTGATAAACAATAAATTTCGATCCCTTGTACTTAAGCGGAACATTCCTATTTACAGTGGATAAGTAAAACAGCGGAATATTAAGATCACATAGATCTTCTATTTGTTCAAATACTTGGTCTTTTGGATCGATCATCATAAAAAAATCAGGATAAATGCCAAAGTTAAGTAACGGCTTTAATGCGGTTCCAACACAGCAAATGAGAGAATGTTTTTTAGCCTCATGCAACATATGAATATTTTTTTCTAAAGATGGACCTGCTGAGACCATAATGATTGGATCATTTTCAAATTGTTGAATAAACGGTGCAATGCTTGGGTTTTGCAAGGAAATATTCGACAAAAAGTTGTTTTTTAGAACATGAGAAAAATTGCTTATGGTAGTTATCTTCACCATAAATTTTTCTAGTGCCAATTGAAATGAGTGTAAAAACTTTGGTATTAACCGTAACGAAGGCTGATGAACTATGAAAGCTACCTTGTTATGTTCTAAACATTCAAATTCTGAAAAAAACTTATTAATTTGTTGAGTTATTTTTATTTTTAACCTTTTATCTTTAAAAATGCTTGTAAAATCATCATATTTTAATACTTCGTAAAAAAATGTTATGTTCGTTTCCCATACTTCAATTTCTACATTATCATCTACGACTTTTTGCAGCTCCCGAATATGATGCCCACAACCAAACCCATATACAATCACTCTTTCAAAAAAGTCATATCCTTTTAGTTGTGACTGTACCATACGGGAAGCTTCTTTAATTGGAGCATATTTGCTATGAATCAAATATTTTTCTCCATCATTTTGCTCATAAAGACAAGTTAAATGTCCTGTTTTAGATTGAAAAAATTCAAATTGCTCTACGTGATTATCAAAAAAATCATCAATATGAACATCTTTTTTTAATCGAATTATACTCCAATTAAGTTGTTCGTAGTTCATACATCTATATCCCTCTTGATAATTTCTAGATATTCATTCAATTTTTCCTTCAGCTCATATTCTAACAAATCTGCTAATGTTACATAATCTTTATTAGATAATGTTTCTTCAACTTTTTTTAATAATATATTAAATTCCTTCATATCAATTTCTTTCAATTCATTCCTTGAAACATCTTTAATACCTTGAACTGCACTAACAAACCATGACAATCCTTCTAAAAATAGTTCATAAATATTGAACCATTCCACATCATTCATTTGTATTTTTTCAGAAATGATATCACAAGCTTGAATGAGCTTTGGTAAATACTCTTCACAACTTTTCTTTGTTTCATAAATCAACTCTTGATGGTTCATTTCTAAGACTCCATTCTAATAGTTAAAATTTATTTCATACAAAATGGCTTCTAATTCCCGCTCATACAACGATGTCAATTTATTTATTCCATGCACAACCCCTTCCATAAACCATTCCTGAATAGATAATATTTCTATTGCACGTTCAATGGAATTAATACGGGAAATCGGATTAATTTTTACATGCATATAAGCAATCAGTGGGCGTAAATAAAAACTAATAAAATCGTTTTCTAAAATGATTATTACTACATTTTCATTATGCTCCAAAATTCTTCGTAACTTCATTTCTAATAAAAATATTTCTTTTGTATCGGTCTTTAACTCCTGTAATAACTGGAATATAAATTCTTTATTTTCTTCCGCATAATCCCTAATGTTCTGAAGAGTTTCTTTTAATTGTTCATATTTCTTATGTAAATTTTGCAAACTTTTTCGCGCATCATTCTTTGATATATTGATATGTTCCAATAAATGACTCACAGGTGTAATCGTCTCAACACAATACTTCTCTATTGCTTTTTTAAATGGCATTCTTTCTGTACCTTTAATATGTACTCCACCTTCAGTGGCATTGATCGTTAAAGAATTAGAACTTGCAACATGATGTTCATACCAAATAAGAAATTGTTGCCATAATAAACGAGAACGAACTTTTCCTCCATAATAGCCATCTAAATAAACTATTTTATTATGCATACCTTTATTTGATAAACTGTCTTGAATCTTCGTTCTAATATTTATATCAATGTCTTGATTATTTTCAAAGTTATAAAATGAATCTTTACTATGTGTAGTTCCGTCATCACTATAAGCCAAATCTTGACCAATAACTATAATTGGGTCCCCACCTATATAGTTAGCGAGCATATAACACATATGGGCAACAGAATTACCACAATATAGCTCTCCCAAATCATTAAAAGCTTCATTAATAAAACGACTATTAGTAATGTTCTGTTTAAAGACAGGAACCATATACTTTGGCCAATAATCAAAGATTCTCGGATCAATTACTGTTAAACCAACTAATACTGTCTCTTCTGGAATTTTCACACCTTCTACGCTTAACTTAAATGAATTCTCAATACGTTCTAAAATACATACAATATCAGGAGTAATACCATTTTTTAACAATACACGCATTGCTGATTCGGCACATATAATAATTGCCCTTCCTTTTACTTGTTTCAGTAATGGCAACTGCTTATCAAGAGACGGACCTGTTGATACACAAATAATCGGTTTTCCTTTATACTTATCTTTCAATTCTTTTAATGCCGGTTTAGTTAATACATGTTTTAAATTTTTTAATTCATTTTTAATTCCAAGTAAAGTGTCATCGAGGTCATTTCCAATGTTAAATACATGATTTTTTAATATGTTACTGAAATGTTCAAGCAAATTATGATAGTATTCAGAATGTAAGCGATAAGTAGGAAATGTCCTAAGAACTTCAGTTTGCAAAAAATAAAAACCTAAAAGAGATTGTAAATAGACTGATACAAGAGCTTTCGCTTGTTCCTCTTCGCCATAGATAAAAATAAGTCTTTCTGGTTTATTTTCTAAATAAGGTCGTAAATCTGTTTCTTCTAAAAATTTTTTAATAATTCTTAAATCCTTTTCAACAACAAACACCCAAGCATTATCCGTTTTTTTTTCTAAAATTTGTGTTAAAGTCACGTTCGAATTAATCCCGAATAAAACATAGCCTGTATTATCAAAATTAACTCCATCCAAAAAAACTTCAGATTCAAATACTGGATCATAAATGCTCCCCGAGTAAAATTCTTTCCCTTCTTCATCTCGAAGCTTGAATACAAAATTTTTGTCTATCTTTAAAGTCTCGATCTCATTTGCATCAACATTATTGAGATTATATTCCAGATTGGAATTGTATTCACTTAAATATTTTAAATTAGAATGTAAATACATCTCAGTCATTCCTCCTTTCTGTTATTTGTTTAACAATGGGATTAACTCATAACGAATTAAATCCGCCATTAAAATATAGTCTTTATTTTGCATAGCCAATGTAATGATTTGAAGAGCTTCTAAAATATCATTCTGAATGATATTCCCTTCATATTTTTCAATTTTTTCAATATAAGTAGAAATTCTTTCAAAATTATTTTTCCATTTTTTCATAGCTTCTCGAGTTTCAACTCGATATAGCTTCTTGGTTATTTCATTTAATTCATCAATAATAGTATGCAAATTTTCACCTCCGACATTATTCCCGTCTAATGGTTTAATACTTTTCTTTTCCAACAAAAGAAATAATGCTCAAACGTTGAATTGTTCCTAACTTTACGTATGTCAATTAAATCAAAATAAATTTAATCAAAAACCGACCGAAACAAAACGGCCGGTTTTTCATTCTCCATTTTATCGTAATAATTGAAGCACTCCTTGTGGTTGTTGGTTAGCTTGCGCCAACATTGCTTGTGCTGCTTGAGCCAAGATATTGTTCTTAGTGAACGCCATCATTTCTTTCGCCATATCGACATCACGGATACGAGATTCAGCAGCTGTTAAGTTTTCTGAAGATGTACCTAAGTTGTTAATTGTATATTCTAAGCGGTTTTGATATGCACCAAGATTTGCACGTTCCTTAGATACTTTATTAATAGCGCTGTTAACTGCTTGAATAAAGGTTTCAGCCCCTGTTTGAGAAGTAAGCGCAATACTGGAAGCACCCACTCCAAGCAGTGTAGAAGCATCCATTTTATTAATAGATAATTGAATTGTTTGATTGCTATTTGCACCAACATGAAATTTAAGTGTTACACCTGAGTTGATTAATTTTTTCGTGTTAAACTCTGTTTGGCTAGCAATACGATTTACCTCTTTATAAAGTTGAGAAACTTCATCACGAATCTTTTGACGATCACTTGTTGTATAAGTATCGTTTGAAGCTTGAACTGCTAATTCACGCATACGTTGAAGGATTGCATGTGTCTCGTTTAAAGCTCCTTCTGCTGTCTGGATGAGTGAGATTCCATCCTGTGCGTTACGAGACGCTTGCTCTAAGCCGCGGATTTGTCCACGCATTTTTTCAGAGATGGCAAGACCTGCTGCATCGTCACCAGCACGGTTAATACGAAGACCTGAAGATAATTTTTCCATTGATTTTGAAGCAGCGTTAGTACCAGCTGTCAATTGACGGTACGTATTCAACGCTGCAATGTTGTGGTTAATTCTCATCGTTTTTTCCTCCTTGAATTTTTTGTGTCCACATCCTTGTGGTTTTAGCAAGAGAAAGAGTCGGCCGCCCTCTTTTCCTGCGTACCACTTTTTATATCGGAACATCCATTAAAGTGTTTAATAGATGATAGAAAAAATTTCATAAAAAATAGGACCGATTTACTGGTCCAATATAAAAATAGTGAATAGAAATTTGGGTATATGTAATAATTCAAGTTGATTACAAATGCTTTCCTAATTTTTTCGATAATCCTTTTAACACATCAAGAGGAGCTTGTGAGGCTGCGTTGTTTTCTTGTTGAATGGCCTGATAGATTTCCTTTCGGTGGATGTCGACGTTACGTGGTGCTTTGATCCCAACTTTGACTTGCTCTCCTTCAATGGCTGTAATCGTAATTTCAATGTCATCACCGATCATGATAGATTCTTGTACTTTCCGCGATAAAATGAGCACGCCTCACACCTCCTCTTTTACTTTCTTTGTTAACAAATGCTTCGTTTGATACGTGGTGTTCGTTAAAATGACTTGTTTTCCGAGCATTTCTTTTCGATTAATGACGACAGGTGCTTGCAAGTTTGCGGTTGTTTTTTCAAACGGATTCTGAACGGTTAAAATCGAGTAAACTTGAACATCTTGTTTTTTTTCAATTTTCAACTGTTGAATCGTATTGTCATCTAAATCAAATTCATAGTTTGGAAAGAAAAGAAACGGAATCGTTATGACAAAGGCAAGCTGTTCCGTTTGTACAGATTGTAAAATAAAAAAAGGAGCATCTTGATTAAATGATAAAATCACAAACTGTTTTTCATCCGAAAAACCTGGGATTCCGTATGGGAATTTTAAGATCTCTTCCTTTTCAATCTTGATTTCACCGTGATACTTTGTTCTTAACTTCATATTCTCACAACCTTTAAATGTTCATTTCAAAGTTGAGGCCTTTGAATGTTAAGTTTTCAAAATCAATCTTTATATCAGGATATTGGACCATTTGGATTTCTACTTTTCCAGGTTTATAGTCCATTTTCGGGTCATTGATTTTAGCGTTAATGATTGCCCGTTCGTGCCGCCATTTAATGTTTACATCCCCTGGCTCGTAATGAATTTTGACGCTAAAGTGTGAAGGCACCCAGCCGATGTTAAACTCTTTAGGAGGGGTTTCACTGTTCACCTTTGCTTGATCAGCAATCGGGTTTCCTCCCTCTTCAATGCGCATTAATTCATCACCTTGTCTTGCTCTTCTCGCAATTCCTTCCAGCCAATCTTCATACCCGAGTTGGGCAGCTTCTTCAATTCTTCGAAAAATATGTTTTAAGTCCATATCCTCCCAAGCTTTCGTTTGGTCGATGGTCAGCTTTGCAGGCGTTCTTTCAATTTTCATTTCAAGCTTTGCATTTTGAAGATCAAGTTCCGCCTGTGGCTGTTCAATAGATTGTTGAGGAGGTGTTGTCGTCATGTTTATTTTTGCTTGTTGAGTTTGTAAGCGTATTTGTGGGAGATTCATCAACCTTCACTCCAGAAATGATGTATATTTAAAGAAAGGATCCATATAATTGGATCCTAATTTTACATCTATCAGACTGAATGAAAATGCTTGTCATTCGAGGCACGAGCCCGATGAGAAGCAGAGTTACCAAGTACGGTCATGAGCATTCAAAGAGGGCGAAGTAACAAAGAATGCAAGCGTTTGTGGGCAGTCTGATTCAAACATTATCTTAAAAAGTCAACTAACGTTGGCTGGATTATTCTTGCACCAGCCGAGAGGGCAGCGCGATGGACACTTTCTTGTGTTTTTAAATCGATAATGACTTTTTCTAAATCTGCATCTTCATTTTCAGATAATATGCGGTTGGCCACGACCTCTTGATTTTGTAGACGCTGTTCAACAAATTCGACACGATTATAGCGCGCCCCAAGCTCTGACCATTCAGCATTCAGCGTGTCAAGGTGGCCATCCAATTGCGATAGCAAATTATTCAAATTAGAAGAATCATTGGCTTCAAGTGCATCTTGAATGTCCTGCAAAGTATTGAAAAGATCTTGGCTAAATACGTTTTCTGGGTTGACGTTTGCTTGCAATTTCACATTTTTCGACACTTCTACCATAAAAGGGTTCGGATTGAGCGTGGCAACAGGAGGATTACCATCCGCAACAGGAGGCTTGTCCGTATCCGTCCCGTTAAAAATGTATCGGCCTGCAACTTGAGTATTCGCAACATTCACGATATCTTGTTTAATTTGCTTTATTTCGGCTGCGATTGCTCCTCGCTCACTTTCACTATTCGTCCCGTTTAACGCTTGCACTAACAACTCTCGCACGCGCTGTAAAGCCTTGTTTGTATGTTCGATTCCTGATTCTGACGTTTCAATCCATTGATAAATTTCGGAAATGTTCCGCTTGTATTGTTCAACCTCCGTCACATTTGTACGATAATACATCCCCTTCATCGCAACAACTGGGTCATCAGATGGACGGGTAATTTTTTTCCCTGTTGATAACTGGTCTTGTATTTTCCCAAGCCGTTCATAGCTTTTGCTAATGTAGCGAAGAGAGTTTTGCGCAAGCATCGTCTGTGTGACACGCATGTTCATTCACCTACCTTTTTTTTGCATCCTTACACGATAAGTCCGGTATCCAATTCTCCCGTAAGTGCATGATTTTCCGAAAGGCCATGTTCAAAATCCTTAAGGTTTACCGTCAGCTCATTTGCCATTTAAAATTCATCTACCTTCCAACAAGTCCCATGTTGTTAATAATACGGTCTAATATTTCATCTTGGAGTGTGATCATCCGTGCTGCTGCATTGTATGCATGCTGAAATTGAATCATATTCGTCATTTCTTCATCGAGAGATACCGAGCTTACCGATTTGCGGCGCTCTTCAACAGCATCGGCCAGGGTTTGCGAGTTGCTGGATAAGCGATTAGCTTCTTGGGCATCAACGGCCATACCGCCGATTAAACTTTCATAATAGTTTTGTACAGTCGTAAAGTTGCCGTTGATGACAAATGTTTTATTTTTCACCTCGGCAAGGGCTACAGCGTTAGAGCCGTCTCCCATATTTTGCGATTGGGCTGCTGCTATATGATCATAGTTGTCCTTAATGGCTTCAGATACTTTGATCAGTGCTGCCGCACCTTTTTTATTCGCATCTGATGGTGGCATCAACCCAGAAAAATCGAAGAAATCCTCAGGTGTCCGGTTATTATTTTCAATATCTTCAATGCTCCACCCATTTCGATGAATATTATTAAATTCCTTAGCAAAATCGTAAGCAAGGGCATCGAGCCTTTGCAGCATTTCTGGGTAAATCCCTTTTTCAACAACGGTGCCGCTAGCCGTCGTATACGTATATCCAAAAGAATGAATCATTCCTAAAAAGGAGCCGGAAGAATTAAAATTTGAAACCTTTATATCTTTTGTTCCGATGGAAATTTCTTGAACGAGGCCGTTTATTGCACTATAATTGACGGACAATTCATTTACTTTTAACTTTTTGCCATCGACAACAGTGCCAAGTGAACGGCCCTTATCATCCAAAAGTTCAACGGTTGCTTTTCCTTCCGCAATTTCCAATGCATTTCCGCCGCTTCCAACAGGCGTCACCTTAATATTGACAAAGGATGATAATTCATCCAATAGACGATCTCGCTCATCATACAAATCATTTGGCAAATAGCCATGTGGTTCAATCTCGCCGATTTGCTTGTTAATATCGTTGATTTGATTAAGCAAAGAATTGATTTCTTTGATATTTACCTCTAATTCATTTTTTAAATCATTTTGAATCTCTGTTAAAGAGTTGGATAAATAGTTAAATGTTTCGGCAACAGCAATCCCGCGTTCACGAACAACTGCACGTGCCCCTGCATTTGTCGGGTTTAGAGCTAAATCTTGTAAAGACTGCCAAAAGCGGTCTAACGTAATCGCTAAACCAGACTCAGATGGCTCATTCATAATCTCTTCCATTTTTTCCAATGCATCGGCACGAGAGCTCCAATAACCTAGCTTGCTCGTTTCATGGCGGAATTGTACATCTAAAAAGCCTTCGCGAATACGTTGAACGCTTCCAGCAGATACTCCTGTACCAAATTGCCCCGGAATTTCTGGACGAATTCTCGAAGCGGAAGGATACGGATTGCTCTGATCAAAATTGACGCGCTGTCTCGTGTAACCAGGTGTATTAGCATTCGCAATATTATGGCCTGTTGTATATAAGGCGCTCTGCTGTGTGCTTAACGCTCTTTTCGCGATTTCAATGCCAAAAAATGTTGAGCTCATAAAAAATACCTCCGTTACGCTTTCGAATCAAACATAGAACGTCGAGGCGCTAGCTGTTCTTGAGGCTGCTTTGGATGTTGATAGCTTAACGCCGGTTCCTGCGGCATGACCATATCGAGTGTCATATTGATAAATTGCAGGGCATAATGAGTTAATTGCTCGTTTAATTCATTAGCAGCCTTTAATTTCGTCATGATTTCCAGAAAGCTGTCTTTCAAATGCTCAAGCTTCTTTTTGTCTGCTCCAGATGCTTTTTCAATGCAAGCGGTTAAGCTTTGATCCTCTTGATTTCCTAGCCATGCTGCAACCTGCTTCATCCGTTCCTCTTCTTTTTGTTGAATCATTTTGATGCATAACTGTTCTTTCTTGAGCAGCTCTTTAAGCTTGGAGACGTCCTCATTGTTTTTTAAAACTTCTGTTTTTTTTACAGCTAAGTCATACAAATGTTCATGGAGCTCATATAAATTTTCCAAAGTTTGAATAATACGCAATACCATTTTCACGGCATCCCCCCTACTGCTTCCGATAAAATTGAATGAGGCTTTTTGCAATTTCTTTTGCATCTATTGCATAAGCACCGCTTTCGACTTGCTCTATAATTTTTTGCACCTTTTCTTGGCGTTCGAGCTCAATTTCGCTCATTCGCTGAAGCTCTTTTGCTTGTGTAGAAATTTCAATTTTATCCTCTTGTGACCTTTTTTTTGTTAGCTTTTGTTGGTCGAGCTGTTTTTGATACAAATGAATACTGGAAGACCGATAGTTTTGAATTTTCATCGTGCTGCCTCCTTTCTTGCGATTTTTCTTTATTTTTCAGGATCAAAAGAATAGTAGGTCGCTTGACGATTGCCTTGAGATTTCTCTTCATTATATTTATGGAGCCTTTCAATTTCTCGTTTTAGTTCCATTGTACAATTTTCGCAAAGCTTACCTTCACGAATGATTTTTCCACACTTTTCACACGAGTAGCCGAGATTCGGGTAATGGGTCAGCTGAATTCTTCTCTGCCGGATAAACTTTAAAATTAGCTCTTCTGACACACCTGTCCCTTTCACGACTTCTGTTAACGTTGCGGTTCTATTTTCACGCTTTCTCAAAAAATTGTAAACTGTTTCAAATGCTTTTTCTTCTTCTTTATAGCATGCATCACAAATGTCGCGAAATTTCGTTTTAATAAATAAAGCATGACATTTTGAACAATTCGCTAATTCTCCCATAAAAACCTTCTCCTCTACACGTTTACCTAGTAATATTATCGGTTCCAAATCGCAAATGTTTAACTGCGAATTAAAGTTAAAGATTGAATGCTTTTCGCACCAGCTTCCTTTAAAAGCTTTGCGGCATGACGAATCGTGGTTCCCGTTGTATACAAATCATCTATAATGATGATATGTCTTTCCTTTACTTCGTGTGAATTTTTTAAGGAAAACATATTTGCAATAGAAATACGTTCAATGCGCGATTTTTTCGACTGTTTTTCTGAATCTAATTTTGTCAGGGGTTCAATGATAGGTAAATCAAGCAATTGTGCCAGTAGCTTAGCCTGGTTAAAGCCGCGTTCATATAAACGCTTTTGACTAAGGGGAATAGGAAGAAGCAGGAAATCATGTTGAGGAAAATATCGTTTACGGGCGTCTTGGAAAGAGGTGCGGAATATTTCTGAAAGAATGGCATCACCACGAAATTTAAACTGGCTTAGCACTTCTCTCATAAAGTCATTATAAAGATAAACTGAGCGATTTTTGAGCAATACTCCTTGAAATCCTTCTTGCTGCTCCCAACGATGACAATCTTCACACAGATGATCATGGATCCCTGGCCTTCCGCAAATCGAACAAACAGGGCCTTCAATGAGAACAAATTTTTGCCTGCATTCATCACAAACAAGCTCTTGCGGAAGAAGAGAAAAAATCGTGCGCCATGAAATACTCGGTTCCATATCCGCAAAACAATATAGGCATTTAGTCATACTCCACCTCTTTTTGTTTTTGCTTCATCGTTTCACATAATGGCCGCTCCGAAATGATTTTGGCACATTCCGCTAATTTGACAATAAGAGATGTAAGCTCTTGTTTATCTGCAAATTTTGCTTTAATATAGGGGATTTTATTTTGATCTGTTACATAATAAGGTGGTACTTTGTTTAAAACAAGTGCCAATAGGTCTGTTTTGCACTTCTCACAAGTACATCTCATCTGAAGTCGATCTAAATATTCATCTAATAAGTCCTTCATAATTTTTTCCATTGCATTTACGACCATATACGTCTCTCCTACTAACCCTATTACTTTTATATAATTATAATAGGAAAAATTTGCTGGAATCAAGGGAGGAATCTCCTAATCAAAATTCTCTTTAAGGGCCTTATTCCCTATCTTTTGTGAAAGCTAGGGCGTGTTCTTAACAAAAGGCTCTTTTCTAAAAGATTGTTGCTTTCCCATAGATTTTCGGCTGTCCAGGCAAACGAAACGATACACTTTGTATTTTCTCGTTTTGATCGGCTTCTACTTAATTTATTTTGCTACCCTTTTTATGATTCCGTTACTGCGATGATTGCTTCAATAAACCTTCTTTGTGCGCCAAAGCATTCATCGCTTCAATATGGTGTTTCGCTTGAACCATTGCATTCGTTTTCCCAAAATGAAAAAAGATAATGGATCCTGTTGGGGCATTTATACTCCTACCTACTCTTCCTGATATTTGTACAAGCGCACTTTCTGTAAAAATATCTTGTTCAGCTCCTAAAACCGCTACATCAGCACCAGGTACTGTTACACCTCTTTCTAGAATTGTCGTCGTCACCATAATGAGCACCTTTTGTTCTCGAAATTGTTGGACTTTTTCCTTTCGATGAGGATCTTCAGCGTGAACACCTTCAATGTGTGGATGTACATCTTTTAATAGGTTCACAACGAGCGGAACAGTTTGAATGTCTGGCACAAATAAAAATGCTTGTTTTTCCCTAACTACATGAGCATCCACCCATTTCATAACAGGATTTGGTAAACGATTTTTCTTTAACGCTTTTTTCCAGTTTCCACACCATTGAAATTTCGGAATCGGGAGAGGATATCCGTGGTAACGGGCGGGAATTTTGACGATTTGCAGAGGGGTAAACTGCCGTCGAATGAAGGAAGAAGGTGTTGCGGTTAAATAAATAAGAGAGCTTTTCTTTTTCTGCGCTTTTTTAACGGCAAATTGCAGGGAGACATCGACCGAATAAGGAAACGCATCGACTTCATCGATGATCATGACATCAAAGGCTTCTTTATATCGATATAGCTGATGTGTCGTCGCAATCGTGAGTGGAGACAGCTTACCGCGATCCTCGCTTCCTCCATATAAAGAAGCCACATCCACTTTTGGAAATGCTTGTTTTAATCGAGGGGCTAGCTCACGTACAACATCGGATCTAGGGGTGGCAATGCAAACATATTTCCCCGTTTGCAACGCTTTTTCTATTCCTTTAAATAGTATCTCTGTTTTTCCTGCTCCACAAACAGCCCAAATGAGGAGAGGGGTTTCTTCTTCAATCGCTTCTGTGATTTTCAAGGATGCCTTTTCTTGGCCTTTCGACAGCGTACCATTCCAATTTAGCTCCACATTTAATGGTCGATTCGTTTCATCCATCGATAAACTAATCAGTTTTGTACATTCGCTCACTCTCCCCATCATGAGACAGTTTCGACAATAGTGGCAAAGCTTTTGGCAGCGTGCACAATGAAAGGCAGCAAATAAATAAGGCTTATCGTTTCCACAGCGATGGCAAAAATATACCCCTGCACGCTTTGTAACCCCATCCTCTATGAGGCATGATGCCATCTTCCTCTCATCTAGTAAATCGGAAACTTCGTGTAATAACAAATGGCGTCCTTTTATATCGTTCACTGACATTCCTCCTCGTAACGTGCGGTTTGGTTCTATGAGCCAAACAACAAAATTTAAAAACTAATGGTCAGCTTTTTATACAAATACACTCCTATCCTATCTTCTCGTATGAAAAGAAATCGTGCAAAGGGCGAAAATGAAAAAATCGCAGCTTTTTAACTGCGATTTTCATTGTTTAGGAAATGATAAAATTGATACTTGTGGGTCACTTGATCTTTTGAAGTAACGTCTAGCTCCGGGCGTTAGCGGCTAGCAAATTTCCCATTTCATCCGTACGATCAGTTAACATCGACTCGCTATCGCTTTCGTGTTTCCTTTATCTCCTGCTGAAATGACCCAATTTGTAAGCCGCTTCGCCAACGCCCTGCGCCTTTGTTCTTATTTCTTATACCAGCCGAGGCCAATGGCGCCTTCCCCAAGGTGTGTTCCAATGACCGGTCCAAAGTAGCTAATATAAAACTCCACGTGCGGATATTTTTGTGCAAGCTCTTGTTTCATTTTTTCGGCTTCATCTGGTCGATTGGCATGAATGATCGTTGCCCGAAGCGGTACATTTTGGCTTGCTACTTCATCAAATAACTCATAAATTCTCTTCAATGCTTTTTTACGAGTACGAATTTTTTCATACGGTACAATGACTTTATCAACAAAATGTAAAACAGGCTTTATTTGCAGCAAGCTTCCAACAAACGCTTGTGCCCCGCTTAATCGCCCCCCACGTTTTAAGTGGGAAAGATCATCGACCATGAAGTATGCACGAAGAGATTGTTTCATTTCATCTAATCGCTTAAGAATTTCTTCAGGCGACTTTTCTTCCTTTATCAATTCGGCTGCTTCTATCGCATAAAATCCTTGCGCCATACAACTGATTTCGGAATCATATGGATAAACCTTTATTCCTTCTACCATTTGACCGGCTGTTACAGCACCATTAAATGTTCCGCTAATTCCACTTGAAAGGTGAATACTGATCACCGCATCATATTCTTTCGCTAACTCCTCATACATGTTCACAAATTCACCGATTGGCGGTTGGGAGGTTGTCGGCAAATCTTCACGCTCTTTGATTTCCTTCCAAAATTGTTCTGCCGTCATATCGATTTCTTCGCGGTAAGATTCTTGGCCAAAAATGACACTTAAAGGAATCATCTTTATTTGAAGCTTTTCTCGAACTTCCTTCGGGATATAAGCTGTACTATCCGTTAAAATAGCAGTTTTCATTGTATAATACCTACCTTATACAAATAAATTGTTTAGCTCTCATTATTGTATAAGAAAATAACTGAAATTTCATTAACTATTTCACAGTAGGTATGTTTATAAAAATGTCCTTTCAATAAATTGAATCGGATCATCAGAAATAAAATTTGCACCACGGACGATTCTTTTATTGCGAAGGTAAATTTGAACGGTATTCAATAAAGAAATCAGCTTTTCCCTTTCGTGCTCTGCAATAATGAACTTTAAGCCGTATTGATAAATATTGGACTTTACCTCTTTCCCCCATACAATGTTTCCTTGTAAGATCAATTTTTCACCCATTAATTCTGTTTCGAATTGATAAACAATTTTATCATTACTTGGAAGTCTTAAATGGGAAGCAAAGGCTAATCCACCACCACCAATGTTTAAGACCGCAACCTCTGTTTTACCGATCTTGATTTGTTTGTTTTGAATGGATGTAATGGTAATATTTGAAAGCAATGGATTCGGAAACTCAATTCGAAAATATTTTCTTTTTTCACTTGTTTTTAATGGTTCAGACTGCTGCGGTGTCATATTTCGTTTAACAAATAGCTGCTCTATTTTTTGATCTGTAACAGAGGGGCTATATAAAAATCCTTGAATTTCGTCGCATTGGTAGTTTTCTAAATAATTTAATTGTACTTGTGTCTCAACCCCTTCAGCTACAACCCGCAAATTTAATCCTTTAGCCATTTGAATTAATGATTGCGTAATAATCCGGTCCGTATGGTCCTTATCAATGTTCTGAATAAAGGATTTGTCAATTTTTAAAACATCGATAGGAAAATTTTTAATATTATTGATCGATGTATAGCTTGTTCCAAAATCGTCTAATGCAATTCTAACTCCTAAATCTCGAATCTTAATGATTTGCTCTTGTACATAATCATCCATGATTAATAAAGAACTCTCAGTGATCTCAATTTCTAATAAATTCGGAGGAATTTTTTTCTCTGTCGTCGTTTTCACTAAAAAGTCATAAAAGTCTTTTTTCAAGAGCCTTTTCGGAGAAATGTTGACGGAAATAAATTGAAATTGGAGTCCATCATCCATCCACTTTCGAATTTGTGAACAAACGCTTTCCAATACCCAATCACTAATTTGGTTGATTAATTCTTCTTCTTCAGCTAGCGGAATAAAGTCAGCTGGCGAAACATCACCCCATTCAGGATGCTTCCATCTTAAAAGCGCTTCAGCACCAATGACTTGCTTCGCTTTCACATCAATTCTTGGCTGGTATTCCATATAAAGCTGGTGATTTTCTAAAGCTTTTCTAAGCTCTTTTTCAATGTAGTAGTCTTTAAGAGTCATAATATTCATAGACTTTGTATAAATTTGATAATTGTTTTTCCCTAGCTTTTTCGCCCGATATAGTGCTGCATTTGCACTCTGCAGCAAAGTATCACTCGTAATACCCTCTGTCGGATAAAAGCTAATGCCAATACTTGTTGTCACATACACTTCATATTGGTCAATTTCTAGTGGGGCTTCAACATAATCGAGTATATCTTGCGCCAACTGGATATATGACTCAATGTCTTGGTCAATTTTTACAAGGGCGATAAATTCATCACCGCCAATGCGATAAATTGATCCATAGTCGCAAACAATTTTTTGAATTCTTTCAGCCGTTTGCTTAATGACTGCATCCCCTGCTAAATGTCCTAACGTATTGTTTATTTTTTTAATTCGATCGATACCAATAGAAAAAACAGCAAACATCTCTTCATGCAAATGAGCCGAATCAATCCATTTAGGGAAATCGTTTGATAAACTATATCCGTTCGGTAACGAGGTAAGCGGATCATAATTCGCCATCTGTTGAAGCTTTAATTCATACTGTTTCGCTTCGGTAATATCGATAATCATGCTATCAAGACGAGTCATCTCACCGAATTCATTTATCGTTGGGATCATTTGCACCTTCGTCCAAATCACTTCCCCATCGGGGCGTATCATTCGGTATTCATCAATAAGAGGGGTTCCTTCTTTTAAAAGGTTTAAGGCATTTTCTAATTTATCCATATCTTCTGGATGAAAACATATTTTCCAATAGGACGGAACCTTCATGAAAAAGTCGACGTCAACCCCTAATATTTTTTTTACAGAATTTGAACAATATAAAACTTTATTACAAATCGGATCTAACGACCAAATAACGGCATCGATCTCGTTAGCAATAGAAAGAAAGCGATTTGTCAGTTCAATTAACCTTTTTTCCGCTTCTTTTTTTTCGGTTATATCAACGAAAATGCCAAGCAATTTCGAAGGCTTTCCGTTTACAGACTCCTTTGAAACAGCCTGTCCATGAATAATTCTTTCCGTTCCATCTCTTCTAATTATGCGAAACGTTAAGGAAAAAGATTCTCCCTTTTCTACTAACCCTTCCAACAGTTGTTTAAATGTTGAGCGATCTTCAGGATGGATAAACTTTAAAAACAATGGAAGAGTTAGTTTTGGCTGGGGATCATTTGAATTGATTCCTAAAAGATGATAGATGTAGTCAGACCAATAATATTCATCCTTTAATGGATCAAATTCAACTAGACCAAAATGGCCAAGCTTTTGCAGGTGATCAAACTCCTGCACTAATTCTTGAGTAATATTAAATCCCTCGAGAGCTTCGTCTTCTTCTTTCAAAACCGTCAATATAGCACTTTCATCATTTAACATGATCGGAATTTCTAGCATTTGAATGTTTACGGTTTCACCGTCTTTCTTTTTTAATGCCGCACGGAAGCTTTGCAATTCACCTTCCATAGCTTTTTCAAAATATTTTTCTACCTGCTGTACATCAGACTCTACGACTAGCTTAGAGAAACAAGTAAAAAATTCCTTCGGTTTATAATGTAAAAAATCGACTAGCCTTTGATTAAAGGCAATAATATTTCCTTTTCGATTTAAAACATATGAAGCATTTTGATAGCTTTTTAAAATTAATTGAAGGGTATCGTAAGGTAATTTTCCATGCTCTTTAGGATCAATATATACATCCGAATCCATTGGTGAGTAATGATGATTGCGCCAAAATAAAGCCATGCCCTTCCCCCCTCGAAAAGAAATCGTTTATTGGTAAATAACTTTTCGTATAAGCTCTAGTCTTCTATCTAGAGCTTTTTTCTTGTGACCCCCCATAAAAAAGGATGCGAATAAACCTATATTTGTCTAAACATAAGTGAGAACATTTTTTTCCACAAAAGATGTAGGACGGCAGCATTTGTACACATATGATAAAAATATATTTTTGTAAGCAGATGCTGTTAACTAATCGATGAACTTACCATTTTTTATGACACTATTTTTAAACTAATTGTCTCGTGTTCATGAATCGTTTTGAACGAATCCCTCATACTTACTTAATCCTTAATTCCTTTAAAGAAGAAAGCCGCAGAATGGTGTGATAGACTTGGTGGTTCCGACTAATGTATGATCCATCCGTCTCTAGAATCATGATTTTCATCATTTCCAGTCTGTCCTCCTGAATCGGCTTCCCCCTCACGACCCAGTTCAGTCTCATTTCCTAGTGTCTGTATAAGCTTTATTACTTTTATTTGTATCTAAGATACCACAAAATATTACAAAATTCTACAAAATTCACGTTTTTTTGGTATTACTTTTTCCCTATAATACGACATATTCTGATACTACT
The DNA here is from genome assembly GCA_030812955.1 of Bacillus alveayuensis. Lineage (GTDB taxonomy): Bacteria > Bacillota > Bacilli > Bacillales > Aeribacillaceae > Bacillus_CB > Bacillus_CB alveayuensis. The sequence continues at coordinate 36,588 of JAUSTR010000002.1, read as the reverse complement.
TTCATTTCAACCCGTACTTGCTAATCTTCTATCATCAAGTATTCAATATTATCATTTCTGTAATGATAAGAAGAGCGAAAGCGCCCCGCTTAAGCGACGTATGAACTGGACCGCTCCGCATGAGATAAAGGAAACACGAAGAGCGAAAGCGTCGATGTTGACTTATCGGAAGGAGGAGAGGGAAGTTCACTAGTCGCTGGGCGGCTTTCGCTAGACATCCATTACTATATAAAAGGATTTATTCCTTCGTTATCATGATATAAATTCTGATATGATAATAAAAAGGTTAAGGTGTTTTTGACCTTAACCTCTTCCAGTTTGATACAAAGTATGCAATAAGGAAATTTTCTACCTGAATGGTGAACTCATGTATCGTGGAACAAGCCACGTAAAGAGGGATTTACCTTAGAACAGTAATGAAGCAAGATACGGTTGAAGAAATAAAGAATAAAGGCGATTGCAGGCAGTTTTAAAGAGGTTAAGGCCTGTTTAACCTTAACCTGTTCTTCCTTTATCGAACCTCTACCCAGCCGTTTTTAATGGCCACAACTACTGCTTGGGTCCGATCATTCACATTCATTTTTTGCAGGATGTTGCTGACATGGTTTTTCACGGTCTTTTCACTAATAAATAAGGCTTCCCCAATGGCTCTGTTGCTTTTTCCATCTGCTAGCATTTGCAGCACTTCACATTCTCGACGCGTTAAAATATGTAAAGGGCGGCGCACTTCCGGTTTTACTTGTCCAACATGCTCGACTTGTCCGCTTAAGGCAAGACGACGAAACTCATTCACTAAATTATGGGTAACCTTTGGATGTAAGTAAGCCCCTCCTTCTGCCACAACTTTAACCGCTTCAATGAGCGTATCTGCATCCATTTCCTTTAATAAGTAACCGCAGGCACCCGTTTTTAAGGCGTGTGTGACATAATTTTCATCATCATGTATGGATAAAATAATCACCTTCGTTTCGGGATGCGCTTCAACTAACCTCTTCGTTGCCTCAACACCATTAATTTGTGGCATATTAATATCCATAATGACGACATCCGGCTGATGCTCTTTTACAACGGTTAGAGCTTCTGTTCCATCTTCTGCTTCTGCGACCACTTCAAAATTCGGTTCAAAGTCTAAAATCCGCTTAACTCCTTCGCGGAACAATTGATGATCATCTATGATGACAATCTTCGTTTTTTTCGCCATGTTTATGCCTCCCCATCATCCATTGTAGGCTAATTAGACATATGTGAGTCAATATGCCTTTTTTCGCTTTTTTGCATATTGATCGGGACTTGTATCATAATACTAGTGCCTTGTCCCTGCTTTGAATGAATGACTAATTTCCCATCTAATAAATCAACTCGCTCTTTCATTCCCATTAAACCGAACGAATGCTTATTTTCATTGTCAATTTGATGAGGATCAAACCCTTTCCCGTTATCTCTGATAAGAAGATTAATTTGATCCTTCCTTACTTCAACTTTCACATCAACCTTATCTCCATCTGAATGCTTCAAAGCATTCGTAACAGCCTCCTGTACTAACCGGAATAAAGCGACTTCAAATCGAGCCGGCAGCCGGTTTTCTTCTGAAGTACCGATGCTTGTGAAGGAAATTTTTGTTCGCCCATTATATTCTTCGATCGTTGCCAAATATTTTCTGAGGGTTGGAATTAATCCTAAATCATCTAAAGCCATTGGACGTAAATCATAAATAATGCGACGAACTTCATACAAAGCGCTGCGAACCATTTCACGCAAATTTTTTACTTCTTTAACCCCCTCCTCTGCACCTCGCTGGCGGAACACCCGATCGATTAAATCGGAACGCATTAGGACATTTGCGAGCAGCTGAGCTGGGCCGTCATGAATTTCTCTCGATAACCTCTTTCTTTCTTCTTCTTGTGCTTCAATAATTCTCAAGCCAAAAAGCTGTTTTTGCCGAGCATCTTCTAAAATATCGCCCATTTTGCGCAAATCTTGGTCTAAATAATGCAAGACAACGTTAATTTGTCCAACTAAATGATCGGCCCGTTCCATCATTTCCTTTAAGTTCAGAAGTCTCCGTTCTAATTCATCACGGCGATCACGAAGCTGCTTTTCTTTTTCCTTTAGCATCGTAAGCTCCATTTGCAATGAATGGGCTCTTTCATAAGCCGTGCGAATATCTTCTTCAGAGAAATTTTGAAAGTTTTTGCTCACCTCCACTAAGCGCTGCCGAGCATATTTGGATTGCACAGCCAATTTGTCACTTTTTTCAATCACCGTATTCACTTGCTCTTTAATAAGCTTTAATTCCTGCACAATAATGTCATATTCTTGACGTGAGCTTTCACCGATTTTAAAAATCTCATCTTTACTAGTTTGCACCGTTCGAATCATTTTCTCTAATATTCGATCTAATATTTTTGCGTCAAAATTTTTGGAGTCCATTTATTAATCCCCCAATTCATGAATTTTGTAACAAAACTTTATAGGATTCTTAATTGAAGTGAAAAATTTGTCGTTTTATAATAGAAGAATGTAGTGATTTTTTTGTAGGATCAAAAAGTTAAAACACCTTGTCAAATCCGCTTAGGGAGGTGGACAAGTATGCTTTCCCATTATTATACCGTAAAAGGATTTGGAGAGCATGAAATTGTCATCCAGAAATCGCGCTTTATTTGCTACATCAATCGTGCCAAAACCGAAGAGGAAGCCCAAGACTTTATCAATAAAATTAAAAAAATGCATTGGAATGCTACCCATAATTGCTCGGCCTATTTAATCGGGGAACATGACCAAATCCAAAAAGCAAATGACGATGGGGAACCGAGCGGTACAGCCGGCGTTCCGATGCTGGAAGTATTAAAAAAACGCCAATTAAAAGATACAGTCGCTGTCGTCACTAGATATTTCGGCGGCATTAAACTCGGTGCGGGGGGACTTATCCGCGCTTACGGCAAAGCGGTATCAGAAGGTATCAACCACACAGGTGTTGTCGAACGAAAATTGATGCGAATTTTAAAAACAAAAATCGATTATACATGGCTTGGCAAAGTCGAAAACGAACTTCGCCACTCCGAATACAAACTAAAAGAAATCCACTACTTAGACGATGTTCTCATCGAAACTTACGTCGAAGAAGAAAAGAAAGAAGCCTTCAAGGAATGGATGACAGAACTAACAAACGGAAAATGCGGCATGACAGAAGGTGAAGTGGAGTATTTGGAGAAAGAAATAACATTTAGTTAAGGAGATTTTCTATGAATCGAACTACATTAAAGAAAAAGAAGAAACGAAAAAAATTACGTACCATTGGATGTCTTTTTCTAGTTCTTTTATTGTTTGCTGGAGGATATGGTGCTTATTTAACGTATAAAGTTGCAAATGCTTCTTTTCAATCACAAGAAGAGCTGAATCGAGGCAGCAAATCAGAACTTAGAACAAAGCCGATTGACCCAGCAAAAGATCATTTTTCTGTATTATTCATCGGGGTCGATGCTCGTCCAGGCGAAAAGAACAGCAGATCGGATGCTCTTATTTTAGCCACATTTAATAAAGATGACCGATCGATTAAAATGGTGAGTATCCCTCGTGATTCACGAGTGAAAATTCCTGATCACGGAAAAAACAAAATTAACCATGCTCACTCATATGGTGGAAAAGACCTAACAGTTGAAACAGTTGAAGACCTTTTTGACATTCCGGTAGATTACTATGTTGAATTAAACTTTAATGCCTTTATTGATATTGTAGATGCCCTTGGTGGTGTTGAAGTAAACAGCGAAAGAGAATTCACAGAACAAGATAGTCAAGGGCGCAAAGACGCCATCCACATCAAGGAAGGGATTCAAACTTTAAACGGTGAAGAAGCTCTTGCTTATGTAAGGATGCGTAAAAAGGATCCTTTAGGCGATATTGGAAGAGGTCAAAGACAGCAAGAAGTCATTAAAGCGATTATCGAAAAAAGCAGCTCATTTGCAGCGATTACGAAATATGATGATATTATCGACACAATTGGGAAAAATTTAACAACGAATTTTAGCATTGGAAATATCCTTGCTTTACAAAAGTATTCGGGATCGATTAATAGTATAGAATCATTATCTTTAAATGGGTACAATAAAACCATTAATGGTGTTTATTACTATGAACTTGAACAAGAATCAATTGAAGAAATTTCTGATGAACTGAAGCAGCATCTTGACATATAACCGAATTATATCTTGGAGGCTGACTACTTTATGTATTTGATATAGTCAGCCTATAATTTGTGATGAACCATTTGAACATTACTTTATACCTAAAAACCATAGAATTAATGTTAGCAATCAATCATTGATTTTGGTCCCTTTTGTAAACATATGCAGATATTTTTATAAATAATTTAGTTAATGGCTTGTAGTTTTTCCCAAACAATTCTAATATTTCTCCCATTACCTCTATAAAGAACAACATACAAAAAATAATAATAATTGATATCCACACAGTGCTTCTTGAGAAAATAATGGCTGATAAACTAAACAGAATACTTATTAAATAAATAATTAGAACTGTTTGTAAATGTGTAAAACCTAATTTTAAAATATTATGATGTAAATGGGACTTATCTGCCGAAGAGATCGACTTTTTATTTATGACTCTTCTTACGATCGCAAAAAAAGTATCCGATAGTGGTACACCAAGGATTAATGCAGGAACTAGTAATGATAAAAGAGTAACATTTTTAAATTCCAAAAGAGATAAGACAGAAATGATAAAACCCAAAAATAGTGAGCCTATATCCCCCATAAAAACCTTTGCTGGATAAAAATTGTATATTAAAAATCCTAAAATAGCAAAAATCATGATTAAGGACATCTGCACTACAAAATTTTGACCAGGCAGGCTTAAGTACACAATGGTTGATAAAACAATTATCGAAATCCCTGCCGCTAAACCGTCTAATCCATCAATTAAATTAATGGAATTCGTTACAACAAGGATCCATATAAAAGTGATCGGGATTCCCCACCAACCGATATTTACTTGACCCAAAAAGGGAATATGCATGAATTTAATATATAATCCACTTGATACAACAAAAAACGAAGCCAATAGTTGACCCATTAGCTTCCATTTTGGATTCAGTTCAAAAATATCATCCAAAAAACCAGTAATGGCGATAATGAATGAACCAACAAGAACACCTTTTAAATACATACTTTCAGGAATAAAAAGTAAAACACCTACATAAAAAGCTAAAACAATTGCCAATCCTCCCAGCCTTGGCATTGCTATTTTATGGACTTTTCTTTTACTAGGAGAATCAACAGCACCGAGAATAAATGCAAATTTTATAATAAATGGTGTAATGCTCAATGAAATGAAAAACACAACGAATAGTTTAAGAAATAATTCCATAAGACTATACCTCTAATTGAAAAGTAAACTTCAGTCTTATGTTAGCCATTTATTATTTAATGCATACAAAGCAACTAATTAATAATATAGTATTAATACAAACAAATATTTATTTAAAAAAAGGTACACCCTTAATAAGTGCACCTTCACTAACTATAATTAGTTTAGTTTCCCTTCTTTGTAAAGTTTTTTTAGATAATATTTTAGTCGTTCACTTAAATCTTCTCGTTCTAGAGCTAAATCAATTGTTGCCTCTAGAAAACCAAACTTATCACCAACATCATATCTTCTTCCTTCAAAAGCATATGCTAAAACTTTACTATTTTGTGACATTTTCTTTATAGCATCAGTAAGCTGGATTTCCCCACCATGTCCGACATCCAAATTTTCTAGGTAATCAAAGATCTCTGGATTAAAAATATATCTTCCCATTACAGCAATATTAGAAGGAGCATTTTCTCTAGGCTTTTCTACCATATCTACAACTTGGACTAAGTCATCACTAATATTTGTCGGCCTAGGCTTAATAATACCATATTTATGCAAATCATCCTCATGTACTTTTTTTGTGCCAACTACAGAACACTGATATTCGTTATATATATCTATAAGTTGTTTTAAGCAAGGTGTCTCACTTTTGACAATATCATCGCCTAATAAAACAGCAAACGGCTCGTTAACAATAAAACTTTTCGCACAGTTTACTGCATGTCCTAATCCTAACGGTTTTTTTTGTCTTATATAGTGTATATTTACCATATTAGAGATTTTCTGTACTTCTTCTAATAAATCGAACTTTTCCTTCTCTCTTAACTCCAGCTCTAGCTCTATAGAATAGTCAAAGTGATCTTCAATCGCTCTTTTATTACGACCAGTTACAATAATAATATCTTCAATACCTGATTCGATGGCTTCTTCTATAATATACTGAATAGTTGGTTTATCCACAATCGGTAACATTTCCTTCGGTTGCGCTTTTGTAGCCGGCAAAAACCGTGTACCTAAACCTGCAGCTGGAATGACAGCTTTCTTTACCTTTTTCATGAAAAGAACCTCCACTATGATTGAAAAATTTCAATTAACTTACCTTTTATATTTTCCACTTTATATTCTTCTGCTTTACGTTTTGCCTCATCACACATTTTTCTCTTTTGATCTTCTGAAAGTGAATAATAAAGCTTTATTTTATTTACTAAATCATCTATAGACCCAGTTTGAAACAAAAAACCGTTTGTACCATCAATAATATAATCAAGCAAGCCACCTATAGAGCTACCTATTACAGGTGCTCCACAAGCCATTGCTTCTAATCCGACAAGACCTAAACTTTCCCCTGTTCTAGTTGTTGGAAAACAAAACACATCAATCGCATTATATATTGCATTTAATTTTTGTTGAGGTAATAAAGGAAAGTGAATAATTACATTTTCTAACTTATATTCAGATACCATTTTTTCGAATTTTTCTTTGTCTTTTCCATCTCCTACCATAATAACTTTTATATTATTTTTTTTTATAAATTGTTCATCATTTAATTTTTTCAATGATTTTAATAAAATGTCCCACCCTTTTCCAACATCTAGTCGACTGACATATCCAATATATTGATAATGACGATCTAAATTAAGCTCTTCAAGCGCAGACTGTTTATCCTCTCTCTGATAAAAAGTTTTGCTATTAACTCCTCCAGAAGGAAAGACTTCTATGCGATTTTCTAAGTTATATTTCCTTCTAACTAGTTCTTCATAATATTTACTTGGTGTAATCACTACATTTGAATGATTTAATAGCTTTTTAACATAAGGCTGATATTTTTCTTGTGATGGCACTTCTGGTACGACATCACTGCCATGAACATTTGTATAGATGACTAGATTTTTATTCAATTTTTTTAATAACAGAATTGGAAGCGCATTATGTGAAGCATAATGTACATACGTTATATCATACTTTTTGATTAACCCTTTCCAGATAATTTTCAAAAAATAAATCAAATATTTTATTAGCTTTAATACCTTATTTTTTTCTTTAAGCAGTACAGTACGGTCAACTTTAAAACCAGCGTCTAATAAAATATCCTCTGTATTTTTAACAAATACACCGTAATTGGGAGCCGATTGGCTTGGATACATGTTTGCAATTAAGTGAATTTTCATAACAACCCTCTCACATTTTTGTTGATTTACCTTTATAACTAAAAAGCTGCATTTAAACAACAAAAACGCTTAATTCACATCAAGCGTTTTTGTTGTTTTCTATACTTACTTTCTTAGGATTTAGCTTATTATATAGACTAATTAGAGGTTTGTAATTTTTACCAATTAACTCAAAAACCTCAATTAACAACTCAATTAAAAGTAAAACCAAAATAAAAATGATAATCGAGGCGAATAAATTTGCTTTATATAAGAGAATGGCTGAAGCACCAAAGAACACGGAAATAAAATAAATAAACAAAACAGCTTGTCTGTGAGTAAAACCAGCGTCTAATAAACGATGATGCAAGTGATTTTTGTCAGCATCCATAATTTTTTTGTTTTGTAGTTTACGACGAATAATTGCCATAGTTGTATCCGTTAAAGGCACTGCAAGGATTACGATCGGAATAATAAAAGTTATGAAGGTCACTTGTTTAAATCCGATAATGGAGAGAACAGAAAGTAGAAAACCGAGCAACAAAGATCCTGTATCCCCCATAAAAATTTTGGCTGGATGAAAGTTAAATATTAGAAACCCAAGTGCAGCACCAATTAAAGCAAGCGACAGAAAAGCAACATGTGTTTCCCCCATGATCAATGCCATGATAAAAATCGAGGTTGCCGCAATTATAGATACACCTGATGCCAAACCATCAAGACCATCTATCAAGTTTACAGCATTTGTCACTCCAAGTATCCAAAAAAATGATACAAAAAGCGCTATCCATATATTAACATGTATGCTCTCTTCTAAAAAAGGTACTGTTATATATTCAATAGCCAGCCCGTCTGCCAAAACAATGGCAGCTGCTAATGTTTGACCGACTAGCTTCTGCCATGGCTTAAGTTGAAATTTATCATCAACAAAACCAGTTATGACAATTATTGTTGTAGCAATAATAATACTAAAATTTAAATCTACAAATGTTGATATATAAAGAAACCCTATTAAAAAAGCAATATATATTGAAACCCCACCAATTCGTGGAATTGGTTTATTGTGAACTTTTCGATTATTAGGAATATCCACAGCACCAATCTTTTTTGCAAATTTTATTACAAATGGAACAGATATCACGCTTATTATAAATGTAATTAGGAATGTTATTATGTACGGAGACATTCATTACACCTCACAAAGGGAGATTAATAAATGAAATAATATATAAGCTAATTAACGGCTACATGATTTAAAATCAATTATATGCAAATTTACAAAAAGTTCATTTTCATCCATGAAATAAAATGTTATTTCATTAGTAATCATCACACGTTAATTATTATATCTTTTTATACTCAAAAAGAAAAGTGCCCTTTAAATTTTGATTCAATAGTTTTTTAAATCCGATTTTTTAAAAACGATATCATTTAGAGACTCTGTTTTAAATATCAATAACATTACCAAATAAATGACTGCTCCAATAATTGTTAAAATCATGAAATATAAATATACATTAAAATGCTCAAAAAAACCTTTAATATTCAATAGTACTGTTATCATCACTAAACATGATAATAGTATCTTTAAATATTCCTTCCCAATTTTCCCTAAAGAAAGCCAGCCTATTTGTTTATTTAAAATTAAAAATGCAAGTAATGTATAAATAAAACCGACAACTGAAGTGGATAATGCCAATCCTTTATAACCGATCCAATTTGAAAATATAAAATTAAATATTATATTTAACATTATAGATAATATTCCAATCTTCATAATCAAATTACCCTTATCAAGTGTATAAAAACCCTTTGCAATAATAACCTGGATACTATAAAAAAGAACTGAGCCAATGTAATAATAAGCCACCTCTGCAGTAGCTAATGTTGCCGCTGAATCGAATGCTCCACGTTGATAAACTATTTGTATGACCTCTTTCATCATTAGCATCATTCCAGCTACAGTTGGAGCCAAAAAAAGAAACATAATTGCCAATCCTTTTTCCAATCCAGACTTAAAAAGAGGCATATCATTATTAGTACGTGCCCTAGCAATAATAGGATATATGATCGTTGCTACAGTCACTCCAAAAATAGCTTGAGGAATACTAACTAAACGAAATGCATAATTTAGATATGAAATAGCATCAGCTCCAAACATACCAGCAAAAAAATTGCTAATATTCAAATTTATTTGTCCGACCATTATTGTTAATCCGACAGGGATAAAAATATAATAAAATGTTCGTACTTCCTTTAAATCAATTTTTTGTTTCCAATTAATGAAGTTTTTAGGTTTAAAATAAATAAGCTTAATTAGAAAAGAGATTACTGTTCCGACTAAGTATCCAAAAGCGATCGAATAGCCACCGATGACTTTACTAAGAAACGTTGTGCTACCAATCGTACATAACACAACAACTGTTTGCGAAAATGTCGAAAACGAGTATTTCCCGTTAGCATCAAAATAACCTTCATATACAGCATTTATACCGACTAAAAAAACGGATAAAAAATATGCAATAGATGTCCATATCGCAAGCTGTTCAATGTCATCCGAGAACGTAGGAAATAAAGTTTTGATTAATAACGGAGATAACAGAGCACCCACAATTGAAATTAATAGTCCAATGTAAAACGTACCTTTCACTATATTGGTTAAATGAGAAAAACCTTGATTTTGTTTATTATACTTTAGATACGATGGCACAAATGCATCTTTCATACCAGTTAACATAAATAATATAAAAGTGTTTGGAATTGTCATCGCTGCATTATATGCTCCAACGACTGCACTAGCACCAAACTGATGAGCAATTACTATATCCCTGAACATGCTAGAAAATTTCAAAAAGAGAGTAGAAATAAAAAATAAAATACTAGCAATTTTTAATTTAGACAAACCAATCACACCCTTGAAAATTTTAACATTTAAAACGATTTTATAATATAAAAAATCCCTTGATTAAAATTACTCCTTTAGTAATTTTAAGTCAAGAGATTTTTTAAGCTATTATTTTTTCGTTGCTGGTTTATATACATACCCAATCCTATTAGATAACAATATTTGATACCAATCTCCATACTCTCGAACGTAGCCATACCTAATACCATTATTTATTTGTCCAATTGGCCTTAATTTTCCAGAAGAATTATCATAAACAGTTAAATTTTTAAGAGCTATAAAAGAACCATGATTTTTAGAAGGGGTTTTAAAATTATAGTTAATAACACAACTCGTTGTGGCAGCTTTCCATACATAAGCACGTTCGTTTCCAAACTGTATTTCCAACCAATTACCAACATCTCGAATCATTTTAAAACTTTCATTTTGTAACAAATATCCAACGTTTGCTAATTGTCCATTATAATTTTGATATATTGGTAGTTTTTCTATACCTGGTTTATAACAAGCGTTATCAACTTCTATAAATGGTATAGTTGCAGGCTTATATACATACCCTAAGCGTCCGCTAATTACAACACTGTACCAATTACCAACATCTCGAACGTAAGGATACTTTACATTTTTTAATATTTTGGCAAAAGGTACGAGATTACCAGATGAATTATCATATACTGTTAAATCACTTGTAGCAATAAACCATTTGTTCTGACTATTATTATCATGAGTATTAATCATTTCTGCAGGTTCAGTAGAATCTTCCCATACATACCCGTATTTTTCGCCATATTGAATCTTATGCCAATTCCCGACATCTGCTATCCTGTGATAAATTTGCCCTTTATATAAAGAACCCACTTTAATTAACTTCCCTGTACTATTATCATAAATGGTTGTATTTTCTTCCAAAACTTTAAAATATTGATCTTTCTCTGTAAAGATCCTCCGAGTTGCAGGTTTATATACATAAGATTTTCTTCCTAAAAAATTAATTTCATACCAATTACCAATATCTCTTACATATGAATATTCAACACCTTTGCTAATTATCCCTATAGGGGTCAGCTGGCCTGATGAGTTATCATATACTGTTAAATCAGTAACACCTTTAAAAAAGTGTAAAGAATGTCCTGAATAATCATTATAATTTAATGTTGGTACCGTTGCATATTTCCATATATACCCCAATTTATCTCCAAACGCTATTTTTAACCAGTTCCCTGTCTCTGATAATAACGAAAAACTTTGTCCTCGTGAAAGCTCCCCAATTTTTACTAAAGCCCCCGTGCTATTATCATATATCGAGACATTATTTTCAATCACTTTAAATCGTTTTTCAACCTGATATGACAAGTATGGAGATTGTACGAGACCATTTCCATATAAATTATCTTTTCCTTTGACACCCAAATCTATACTATATTTTCCTAAAAAATCCATAATATCATCATTATTAAAATCAGAGAATTTTTGTTTTAATAAGGCAACAATTCCTGTAACATAAGCAGTAGCCATCGATGTTCCAGACATATATTGGTAATCATTATTTAATCCAAGGCTATATATATTTACTCCTGGTGCTACAAAATCTAAAGAAGGACCTGTTCCTGAAAAATAAGCTCTTCTTAAATTCTCATCAATAGCCCCAACTGAAATCACCTTTTCCATTTTTCCAGGGTAAGTCATTGAGTCGCCACTGCCATCTTCAGTACCTTCATTCCCTGCAGAAGCTACAACAGTAATTCCTTTTTTACACGCCTCATCAATCATCCATTCAAGAATAGGAGAGTATTGATCTGTCCCAAAACTTAAGTTAATTACGTCCATGTTATTTTCAATAGACCAATTTAATCCTTCAAGTATGTCAGATAAATAACCGTTCCCATTTTGATCTAACACTTTTACAGCATATATATTTGACTTGGATGCAAGTCCATTAATCCCAATATCATTGTGTTTTGCACCAATAATGCCTGCAATATGTGTTCCATGACCGTTATCATCTCCATAAAAACTAGTATAATCTACAAAAGACACACCTCCTTTTACATTTATATCTTCATGGTTTAAACTGATTCCTGTATCTAAAATAGCAATATTTTGACCTTCCCCATTTAACCCATCTGCCCATGCTATTTCAGCTTTAATTTTTACTATTGGCCACCTATATTCATTACTTACTGAACCCTTTATCTCAAACACTTTATCATTTTCAATAGATTGTACTTTAGGATTCATTACAAGACTCAAGAGGTCATTGTTTGATAAAGAAGCTACTATTATATATTTATTGTCAAAATGAAAATATTTATCAATATTCAATGTCGATAAAAGTCCTTTATCAGGCATGTCAGAAAACGTAATAATATATTGATTTACATCCGTTTCTTGAATATTTTCAGAGTAAGTATTTGATTGAAAAGAAAAGACAAAAAAAGCTAGAAATATTGGAATCAAAATATGATTTACTTTAAACATCCTATCACCTAATATGCAAAAATTAAAACAAGGATACCTAATGATTATAGGTATCCTTTTTTATTTTATTACTTTAATTCAAAATATAAAAGATATATATTTTTAAAAAAATAAGTTAGGTAATCTATTCTAGATTAAGGTATAGATTTTAAAAGTAATAGACTACTACTTTCCATTATCGAATATTTCTATTTCTATATGCTTCATCAGCCAACATTAAACCGATTGAATAGTTTTGTTGCCAAATTCTCGGGAAATTACTCAATGGAACAGGTCTTTCCCCTACATACGGCGATACTTCTGGTGTAAACCCAGGCTTTTTATGGGCTGATATAAACCAGTCTGTAAACCCACCGCCACTAGGATTTGGACCAGGATAAACTAGGCGATAACCAGTTTTATTTTTAATCATTTTAGCAATTGCATGATCTCGATTATAACGTACGGAATCTTGATGGAAATTCCAATATAATATTTCACCAGAAGAATGATATGCAACTGCAGTCTTAAAATTGTGCCGATTCGTAAATTGATAGATTGCATATGCTTCTGGTTCACTTAATGGTCTTGGACCTTTATAATTTTTGTAGCTAGGTTTACCAGGATTATATTTAATATTTGCCCAATCAGCAGGATATTGACGATTTAAATCAACACCACGTATATTTGCTTTCCAAGCGCTAAAATCTTTTTTATTTCCATTTAACATCAGCACGAGCTGAGAGTTTTTAGCACTTGTATGTCCTTTTTGTACAAGAGTTACTCCATCAGGATTAACCATTGGAACAAACCAAATACTTGTTTTATCTAACAAATTTTTTGCAGAATAACTCCCTATATTTGTACCTTTAACGTATGCCTGTGCATATGTATCAATCATTTCCATTAATAAATTAGTCGTAATAAATTCCCTTGCGTGATGAGCTCCATTTAAGAAAATCTCTACATTCCCTTTTCCAAGTTTAATTGCGTAAATATTTCTACCATCTACAGATTGACCAATTATTTGTGTTTGAATTAATCCAGGATAAGCATTTTTCAATTCATTAATATCTTTTTCCATTTGTTCATAAGTATATATTTGGTTTGGATTTACTAAATCATTCACTACTTGCTTAACGGCACTTCCGTAAATGTATCCATCACGCCCAAGTACAGAAACTTTATACCAGTTCCCCATTTTTTCATAATAAGGATAAACAGCACCTTTCAATAATGTTGCAATTGGTACAAGCTTTCCACTTGTATTATCATAAACAGTAGCATCTGCTGTAACTTCAAGTTGATAAGAGGAATTAACCGTCCCTTTGTGATGATTTTTATATGTAGGGAACAAAATTGGTTTAGTTGCTGCTTTCCATACATACCCAATTTTATCTCCAACTTGTACTTCATGCCAATTTCCTAAATCTCGTAATCGTTCATATTGCTGTCCTTTCTCTAAAAGACCAATTTTTGCAAGGCTTCCATTTATATTTTGAACAATTTGAACATTGTTTTGTGTTGTTTCAAAATATTTAATTGAATCAGTAAATTGTAATTCAACACCTGTTTCATAAACATAACCAATCCTTGAGGCATAAAGAATCTGATACCAATTCCCTGTTTTTTTGATAATGGGGTATGATATTCCTTTTTTGATTTTTCCGTACGGTATTAATGTCCCTGTCGAATTATCATATACCGGAACATCTTGTGAAGCTTTAAAATAAATATCCGTATTTAAATTCGTTTCTCCGATCTTTCTAGGGACTTGCAATGACGGTTCTGTCGCTTCTTTCCATACGTAGCCTTTTTTATCTCCGTATTGAATTTCTATCCAATTTCCTAATATTCTTTCTATTGAATATACTTCCCCTTGTTCCAGCCATCCGACAGGCTGTAACTTACCGCTACTATTTTCATAAACGGTTACGTTTGGTTGCATTACTTTAAAATACTTAATTTGTGATGTAAACGGTATTGTGTAACCCGTTTTATATACATATCCAATTCTGCCCGCAAACAAAATTTCTAGCCAATCCCCAGTTTGCTTAATAATAGGGTAGCTGACTCCCTTTTTAATTTTTCCATACGGTATTAATGTCCCTGTCGAATTATCATATACCGGAACATCTTGTGAAGCTTTAAAATAAATATCCGTATTTAAATTCGTTTCTCCGATCTTTCTAGGGACTTGCAATGACGGTTCTGTCGCTTCTTTCCATACGTAACCTTTTTTATCTCCGTATTGAATTTCTATCCAATTTCCTAATATTCTTTCTATTGAATATACTTCCCCTTGTTCCAGCCATCCGACAGGCTGTAACTTACCGCTACTATTTTCATAAACGGTTACGTTTGGTTTCATTACTTTAAAATACTTAATTTGTGATGTAAACGGTATTGTGTATCCCGTTTTATATATATATCCAATTCTGCCCGCAAACAAAATTTCTAGCCAATCCCCAGTTTGCTTAATAATAGGGTAGCTGACTCCCTTTTTAATTTTTCCATACGGTATTAATGCCCCTGTCGAATTATCATATACCGGAACATCTTGTGAAGCTTTAAAATAAATATCCGTATTTAAATTCGTTTCTCCGATCTTTCTAGGGACTTGCAATGACGGTTCTGTCGCTTCTTTCCATACGTAGCCTTTTTTATCTCCGTATTGAATTTCTATCCAATTTCCTAATATTCTTTCTATTGAATATACTTCCCCTTGTTCCAGCCATCCAACTGGTTTTAACTGCCCATCACTATTATCATAAACAGTTACATTCTTTTCTATTACCTTAAAATATTTTACTTGAGATGAAAATGTAATGTTCTTTTTTTCTATAGATAGAATATTTTCTCCAGATGTTTGCATTTGCTGTTCTTTTTTTTCATCAATCGTAGCCTCGTTTTGCTTTTGTTCATTCGAAACAATATGGTTAATATCTTTTTCCTTTGGTACATATAAATGTTTATTCCCTAACAATACTTGGAAATAATCTTCTGTTTCATTCAAAACTTCAATCTCGGTATTTTGATGTAAAATACCTACTTGAGACTTTAATTCCCCATCTCTATATAAAGGTAACTCTTCCTTAACGTCAATTGTTCTCATTTCAATTTTTTGGACTTTTTCATCTAATTCATTACTATTTTCTAATTCTTTGATTATTTCTATATGTTCCTTTGGCAGAATATAATCTGAACCTATTAAATAATACTCATTTCCACGTATTTCTACTTCCCACTGAGTATTTTTTAAAAGGGTCAAAATTTTATTACCTTCTACGTTTACAGACAAATCTTTCAATACATTTACGACATAACGACTGCTTTGCCTTTCTAAATTAATTTCTGTAGTCGCAAAAGCAGTAAAAACATTTAAAAATGTAATCGTGAAAACTAGTATCGAAATAAAAAGTTTCCTCATTAATGCCACCCTTCCATTAACTAATTACATCTTTATTATCGGATCATGTTTAATTAACTTTCATACTAGGATTATTTATTAAACTGATCGAAAAATTATCTATAAAATAGCAAGGTGCACCCTTTAAAGTGCACCTTAATCTATTAAAGCCTGTCAATTGTTATTTCCCTAATGACTTTAAATATTCAAATATTCCCTTAGCATGCTCAACAATTTTAACAGCCCAGGATTCATCTGTTGCATATTCATGCCAGCTATTATCATTTCTCATACTATCAAGTGTTGGTTGGCTATAATTATATGAAGAATTTGTATATTCTTCACGTTTAATATAGTTTTTCATGATCCAGTTAGCTCCCTCAACTATACCACCTTCTATAGAAGAATAATCATATCCATCATTAGGATTAGTATCCGTTACATTTATTCCATAGAAGTTATATTTTGAATTAACAATCCCCGATGTCCCCCAACCAGTTTCATGAATTGCATGTGATAAAAGATAGATTGGATTTAGCCCAGTTAAAGTATATGCTTTTAAGAAATACTCTCCTGTATTAACTAAAAGAGAATCCTTTCCATTTGTTTTCATCGCAATATAATTATTTAAATCACTTGCTGTTACATTTGCAGCTGTATTTAAAGGTGTAAATAAAGTAATTTCATTTACAACAGTATTCTCCTTATTAAACTCATATTTAATTAAATTATATCCTGTTTCTCTATATGGTGGCTCATTATGAATTGCAGTGCTTAGTGCTGCCCATATCCAACCTCGTTGTCCATTCTCTGTTTCGATATAAGCCCATGACTTATACGCCTGATTTTCATCATATTTATAATCAAGTACTTTAACCTTTGAATTCTTCGGGATAAATCCTATTACACTGCTATTTGTAGTATATGAAGATCTAAGATTCCTTCCATCTTTTACTAACCACCAATCTTCTGTTATTGAATCTTCAATATAATCCCTCTGAACCCAACCAATTTTTCCATCATTTAATTTTACTTTAGCTGCATACTTACTTTCCTCTAATATTTCTAATGTATCTCCATAATACAACTCTGCGTATCTTGTATAGTCTTTATTATAGATTGTTGAATGTAATTTATATTCTTCTAGTTCATCAAGTGAGCGGTATACTGGTAAGTAAAAGGAAGAGACGTATTTTTTTGTTTCTGCAAACATTTTTGTTACATATCCAATACGACCAGAAAAGTCAATTATAAACCAATTTCCAGCTTCACCAATTATCGGATAATTTACTCCTTTATCAATCATCCCAAAAGAAACTAATTTCCCAGAGGTATTATCATAAACTGATAAATTTGCCATAGCTGTAAATGTTTTTTTGGTATTTTTTAAGCCATCATTCAAATTCTTCAAACCGTTGCCGTTATCCGGTTCTGTTGCATTTTTCCATACGTATCCATAACCGTTTCCAAATTTGATTCGATGCCAGTTTCCGACAATTGAAACTATTGGATATACCTGACCTTTAGTAAGACTACCAACCTTCACTAATTGGCCAGAACTATTGTCATATACTGATACATTATTTTCTACTACTTTGAAATACCGATCTCCTGATGCAAATGTTAATCTCGCTGCTGGTGCATATACATAACCTATTCGGCCTGCATAATCTATTTTATACCAATTCCCGGCTACTCCAATGATTGGATATTCTCTGCCCTTTTCTATCGTTCCAAAAGGAACTAGCTGTCCAGACGAATTATCATAAACGGTTAGTGTGGAAAGAGTAATAATCGTTCTACCATTATTTCGCTCGCCTTTATTTAAATTACTTATATTGTAAATATTAGCTGGTTCCGTTGCTTCCTTCCATACATAACCATAACCGTTTCCAAATTTAATTTTATGCCAGTTTCCTACCACTGAAACAATTGGATATACCTGACCTTTAGTAAGACTACCAACCTTCACTAATTGGCCAGAACTATTGTCATATACTGATACATTATTTTCTACTACTTTGAAATACCGATCTCCTGATGCAAACGTTAATCTCGCTGCTGGTGCATATACATAACCTATTCGGCCTGCATAATCTATTTTATACCAATTCCCGGCTACTCCAATGATTGGATACTCTCTGCCCTTTTCAATCGTTCCAAAAGGAACTAGCTGTCCAGACGAATTATCATAAACGGTTAGTGTGGAAAGAGTAATAATTATTCTACCACTATTTCGCTCGCCTTTATTTAAATTACTTATATTGTAAATATCAGCTGGTTCCGTTGCTTCCTTCCATACATAACCATAACCGTTTCCAAATTTAATTTTATGCCAGTTTCCTACCACTGAAACAATTGGATATATCTGATTTTTTACTAGTTCACCAACTTTTATTAACTTTCCTGAACTATTATCATACACACTTACATTACTATTTTTGACTTTAAAATATTCTCCAAATTGGACAGAAATTGATTGAACTGTAAAAGTTCCAGATTGTGATGTTGTCATTTCATTATAGCTATTGGATTCTAAATCTTCTTTATTATTTTGTTCTACTTTTTGCGTATCCTCTGCCTGAATGATCTTATCAACATCACCGTTATCCTGATTTGTTACAGTTTCATTATCGGGTTGTTGTTCATATGTAGTTTCATTTTCAAAAGGAGCTTGGTGTTTTTGATTAAGTTCATTAATATTTTCTGTATTTTCAGTGTTATTATTTTCGTTTTCTTTATCTGTTTCATTTAAATCTGAATTTTCGTTAACTTCTTCATTTTTTACATAGTTCACATCTTTTTTAGGTATATAAAAAAATTGATAGCCTACTTTTACTTTTAAGAAATTATCTCCTTCAGCAAAAACAGGAAGATTTTTGAACCTTAATAGTTTCCCTTGTTCTTCTAGCAAAGATTCATCTGCATATAAGTTAGTCTCTTTTAAATGAGTAACTATTCCAATCTCTTTCTCGTTTTCTTTTTCTAGATCTGATAAATATATTGTTTCTAATAACTGAAGTTTTTCAGGGTTTTCTATTTCTATTTCATTATCACCAATTCTTAAAAATATATGATTTTCTACTTCTCTAACATAGAAAATAGAATTTTCATTAAATGTTAAACTATAATCTTCATTTTCTACCGATAATTCTTCTAATAGTAAAACTTTTTGTATTGAATCGTCAGTTTCTGTTGATTCAGCAAATACAAAATTTGTCAGTATTAAAGATAATAATAAGCTGAAACATGTAACAAAAGTAAATATTTTACTTAATCTAATTAAATACATTCATTGTCTAACCTCCATTATTGATATTGTAAT
The DNA here is from genome assembly GCA_030812955.1 of Bacillus alveayuensis. Classification (GTDB taxonomy): domain Bacteria; phylum Bacillota; class Bacilli; order Bacillales; family Aeribacillaceae; genus Bacillus_CB; species Bacillus_CB alveayuensis. The sequence goes on along the minus strand of JAUSTR010000002.1, from coordinate 16,975 downwards.
AAATGGAATACATTAGTAGTATATCAAATTTTATCGAATTTTGTTACATTCATTTGCTACATTAAATCCATTTAGGCTAAAATTACTAGACAACCAAAAACTATATTTATTATAAAAAATTTGTGTTTAAATACTCAGTATATTGAATGTATTAGCTTATCGTGCTTATTCCGCATATATTAAAGAATAGCTCTTTTTTTAAAGAAATCAATGATGAAAATTATAAATTTATATGTTGCGTAACCACTTAAAATGCATAAAACAGGAATAATATAAAATCCGTATCTTGGAAGTGGTAAAAAGACATTTGAAATTCCTACATAACCTAATAATATCAAGAAAACCCCTAATACTTCTTTATTTTTTCTAAAGATAATGCCACATAAAAACCCAACAATTACAACATAAAAATGTTGTAAAATATAAAAACCTTTAATTAAAGTAGGAAAAACTCCCCAATAATTTAATAATGAAGCCGGTTCTTTAAACATATAAATGGTCTTCCCTAAAGTAAACCAACTAAACCATAAATTGAAATTCTCTTTAAAGCCTTCTTTTATTCGTAATATTGCATATTCCTCTTGAGTAAGACCAAGTTCTTCAGCCTTTTTAAGATATGTTTCAAAATCATCTAAATAAAAAGGATTAGTTCCAGCTAACAACGGATTCCCTGAATGTGAAGAAAAAATATAAGGTTTTCCAAATTGAATATAATTTCTTATAACCCATGGTAAAATAATGAAAATCGGACCTATACACCATAATAAACCAATATTAATCGCAGTTTTCCATCTATGTTTAATAAGTATAAACAGCCAAGCTAATAATAATAATGGTGCAGGGGTTGGTCTAAACATTAATGTTATAGAAGCAACAAAACCAAAAAGTATATGATGCCATACTTTTTTATTTTCAAAAGATAAGGCATATACAAATATACTAAGTGTAAACATAAATGTAGCAGGGAGCTCGGTCAATAATGATCTAAAAAAATGTAACGGACTTAAATATGTAGAAAATAGTAATGCACTAATTAAGGCAACAACTTCATTTTTAAAAATTTTTTTCGAAGCTAAATATATTAATAAAATAATTGATAAACTCAAAAACATATTAATAACTTTTACAAGTTCTATTTCATTCATGTGGAAAAACTTAGCTATTAAAAAAATTGCGGTCAAATACAACGGGTGACCTGGAGTAACATATGCATTAGATGTATCTGAATTGTAGCCATAAATTCCCTCATTTATTAGTTGCCAAGCCATTTCATGGTATTTTTCTGCATCACGCGCATCAAATAAAGCAAAAAAGCCAGGATGTTCAATCAAAAAATACAAATGCATAAATAGTGAAAAAACTAAAATAACGGTTATTGGTAAGTTTTTTATTGACCATATTTTCAAAATAATCACCTCAATCGTTAATTGAGCTTTCCAGGAGAAAACCCAATTAATGAAACACCTAGCATAATAAATATACAACCTAAAATTGTATAAATAGTGATAGATTCATTAAAAATAAAATAAGCTCCTACCACCGCAAATATATACGCTAAACTTTGAATTGGATAAGCAACACTTAAAGGAACTCTTGATAAGATAAAAAGCCATAAAACCGTAGCAAACCCATACAAAAATAGGCCTCCAATAATGTATGGAGAAAGAAACATTTGGAAAATAGAGAATAAAGACTTAAAGGAAAATGAGCCTTTTTGTATTCCAAACTTCCATAAAAATTGACCACTGACAAGAATTAATGTATTCGCTAATATTAAAATAAAGTTTATTGCACTCATTGATCATTCTCCGTTTGGGTGTTTTTCTCTTTTAATTCTTTGCGCAAATATGCTACTTCGTGCACCAAATTTTTTATTTTTTCTTGTTGGTCGGATAATAATGTTGTCTGATATACTAATACACTTAAGATAAATATAAATGTTATTACATATACCATTGAAGGCATGTACTGAATTCCAACTATTGTTGATAATTTATTTAGTATAGGTAAGAACAGAGCGATGAGTAATCCGATAATGGAAATCGAAATCCAAAAGAATGCTTGTTGGTCCCTAAGTTTATTTTTACTTGTAAAAGCCATTACTTGAATTAAAAAGAAAATAGCAATGATTATTGATATAATTTGTACGATACTCATAGCTCCCTCCTAAAAAACCCTTCTTATCAAAGAAAAGAACGATACCTTTGTCATGTAATAAATAGATTTTATTGGTGTTATGGAAGAGTTCCCACCTTGTCTTGATTTCATTTCGACTTTAACTTCTTTTATTTTATATTTTTTCTTAGCTAAATCAACAACTACTTCAACTTCTGGATAATCTTGCGGATATCTTTTTGCAAATTCTTTAATAATTCTTTTATTAACAATTCTATAGCCTGATGTTGGATCAGTTACTTTAACACCTGTTAAAGCTTTAATCATTAAATAAAAATAATATATTCCGACTCTTCTAAAAAAGCTTCCTTTATAATTTGTTTTTTCAATAAATCTAGACCCAATTACCATATCATATTCTGAGTTTTTAATTGTATTAACTAAAATTTTCAAATCATCTGGATCATGTTGGCCATCAGCATCTAATTGAATCGCATAATCGTAGTTATTTCGCAACGCATATTTATAGCCAGCTTGCATAGCACCTCCAATTCCAAGGTTTATAGGTAGATCTAAATAATTAAAGTTGTTTTCCTCTAGAATATCTTTTGTACGATCAGAAGAACCATCATTAACAACAATATAATCATAATCCTTAAGCATTTTTACTTTATTAACTGTATTAAATATCGTATCTTGTTCATTATATGCAGGAATAATAATAAGTACTTTCTCGTTCAGAATAAATCCCTCCTAATTAATAAAATCGATCAGCGATGATAAAAGGTAACAATGAATAGTGATAATTTATAAAACACAAATAACATTAATAAGGAAATAGCGCCTAATATTATCATCATTTTAACTTTATCTGTTATTGATAGCTTACGTTTTACAATTTCATTGTACTTTTTACCACAATTTCCACATATCAAAGGAACTTGAGAAATATAACTATTTTCTCTATCTACTAAATTTTTGCTATTTATTTTTATTTCACTCCCACATTCGCAGATTCCTTTGGAAAAGAAAATACCCTTGACATTTTTAATTTCACTCAAAATATTTCCTCCCATTCTTTTAATTATATAAAGATGTATAAGGGAGCGATGTATGTTACTGAATAATATTAGCTATATTTATTCTCCAATATGTTGTATAAATAAGCAATCAAAACAACCAAATAAATACTAACTGCCGGTGCTGTTAGTACATGTCCTGCTGTATAAGCAATTCCCATTCCTAGCATGATTGCAGAACCAAATAATACAACTTCACTATTTAAATTTTGTCTTAGGTTTTTAAAAATAGAAAGAGCCACATAAAACGCCAAATATATAAACGGAGTGATATATAAGATAAATCCTAAAATACCGAGAGAAAAAAATATATCGTAAAAATCCATTTCTACTGTTTTTCCCTCATCTTTATAATTGCCGCCATAACCCATACCTAAAAGCTTTTGAGACAAAGGGGCTTCTGCAAAGTACTCTTTATGCTGTTCTAAAAAATGCTCCCTTCCACTTAATAAAACATTCTGTACAGCTTTTTCTTTTTCTTCTTTTTCTTTCATTTTTTGATTTTCAGATTCTGCATCTTTTTCGTCACTTTCTAGATTAATTTCTTCCTGATCCAATCCTACCCAAGATAAGTGAACATTCATGTTATATGCTACAGGTGTATATGGGGTCAACAGCAAAAACACGAATAATACTACAGAGCTCATTATTACATTTACATTATACTTTTTTGTTAAAACAGAATGATTTCTATATCTAAATTTCTCTATTAGAAAAATAAATAATGCTACAACTAAAACGATCAAAACAGATCCATACCCTACTTTTGTACCAATGACTAGTTGAGAGAAAATTAGCATACATACCGGCAACCAATTATATATTGTTTTCCATGATTTTGTGTTTTGAAATGCATAATAAACTACGACGGCAAAGGAGATTGCCATTATAGAACCGATTTCATTCCCAGCAAAAAACCAACCCTGATGGCCAAGTTTTTCACTCTCATAGCTCTGTATCCCCGTATTCGTTAAAGTTGCTATAATCATCACTACTGATACAACAATCATGGAAATAAAAATATTTCGCTGTACCAGCCTTTTAATATCCTTATGTTCTTTTAATCTATAAAAAACAACTAAATACCCAAACAACATGATAGGAACATAAGCAATTTTTGCGATATTCCTTAATTCAGAAAACAAACTTATAGGGTCTTTTACTAGTAAATTATTTATGAGCCCAATTAATAAAACCACCCCAAATAGTATGAAATATAAGAAAATATTTTTTCTGAATTTTTTTTGTGTAACAAATAAAATATAAACCAAAATAAGAATCATTACACTAAAGCGAATAATAATTCCAAATGTTAAATGAACATCCATTATATATATTGAAAATGATGTTAGCAAATCAATAAATGGTTGCAAAATTATAAAAAATATCAGAAATAATTCAAATTTTGACACCAATGTTTTTAGGGGGCTATTCACAATTCATCCTCCTGTTGCTCTGTCAGAGTTTAATCTTTACCATTCACCAAATAAATTAATAATCGTTTCATTTTCATGAGAAAAGCCTTTTTCCAACAAATATGAAAATGTCGGAAAAAAGGCAAGTTTTAAACAAGGGCTAACAATTAAATTATCTTTTTAATACCCGCAGTAAAAATTTAGGTAACTCCAATTGCCTTTTCCATCTCCACGGTTCTTTAATTAATCTGTAAAGCCATTCTAAGCCTAATTTTTGAACAGATTCGGGAGCTCTTTTAAGATTTCCGGAAATGACATCAAATGAACCACCAACGCCTTGGAAAATCATTGGATATAAAGTGTTCATATTTTCAAGTATCCAATATTCTTGACGTGGACTTCCTAAAGCGACAAAGATTATATCTGGTTTGGCTTCGTTAATTGTATGACGAATTATGTCGATATCTTTTTCATAGCCATGCAGTACACCAACAATGTTCAACCCTGGAAATTGTTTGATAAGCTCTTCTTTTGCTTTCTCAGCAATACCAGGCTTAGCACCATATAAAAATACCTTTTTATGGTGCTTTGCTGCTGCCTCGCAAATTTTTAACATTAAATCAATTCCTGTAACACGTGAGTGAATGTTTCCTCCCTTTAATCTAGATGCTAAAATCACGCCTATTCCATCAGGAATTTGGTATGTCGCCTTATTTAGCAATTCTTTTAATTGTTCATCCTCTTGAGCTTTCATAATTTTTTCTGGATTAATCGCTACAATAAAAGCTTTTCTCTTTTCATCAATGTCTTTTAATAAAGATGATATTAATTGTTCGTAATTTAGCGGCGATATTTGAACACCAAGAATATTCTCTTTCATTTTATCACCTATATTTTATGAAGGTTTTTGGAATCACCTAGAGTTACAACAGTAAATCCCGCCTTTTCCCAAGCAAAACGATTTATGCAATTCTTTGTATCTAAAATCATTTTCGAACGCATTCCTTCAATCTTTTCTGGAAGCATTTCCTTAAATTCATTGTGGTCAGTTAAAATTAAAATTAAATCTGCATGATTTACTGCTTCTTCTAAGTTTTGCGTTTGACGTTCCAACTTGTTTTCTTTAATATGTGGGTCATATGCTGTATAATCAATACCTAATTTTTCTAAGTGATGAATTACTTCAATTGAAGGACTTTCTCTCATATCATCAATATTGCCTTTAAATGCAAGGCCTAATATAGCAACACGTCCATGAGCAATTCTTTTTTCTGCAAACAATTGCTTAACTTTATTGGCTGTATAAGCTGGCATGCCGTCATTAATTGTTCTAGCAAGATGAATCATTTTCGCAACATCAGGCTGTAGTTCAACGAGGAACCATGGATCAACAGCAATACAATGACCACCTACTCCAGGCCCTGGCAAATGAATATTGACACGCGGATGGTAGTTTGCTAATTTAATCGCTTCCCATACATTTACACCAATATTTTCACTAATTTTAGCTAATTCATTTGCAAATGCAATATTTACGTCTCGATACGTATTTTCAATTACTTTTACCATTTCTGCTGTCGTAGCATCAGTAATATGAATAGTCCCTTTGACAAATACTTCATATAAATTTTTTGTCATTTCACTTGACTTTTCATTTATTCCTCCAACAATACGGTCATTGTTAACCAATTCTTCAAATACTCTTCCTGGAATGACACGTTCTGGAGAGTGTGAGACAAATAATTCCTCACCAATTTCTAAACCAGTTTCCTCTAAAATAGGAATCATCACATCTTCAACTGTTCTTGGCGGTACTGTAGACTCTAAAATAACTAAATTTCCATTTCGTAAATATGGAACTATCGATTTTGTCGCTTCCCTTACATAGTCAAGGTTAGCTTTCTTCTCTTCATTTATTGGAGACGGTACAGCAATGATAAAAACATCTGCTTGTTCTGGTTTTGTAGATACTGTAAAGTTTCCCTCATCGATCGCTTTATTGAGGCGCTCCTGCAAACCATTTTCTTCTATATGAAGTTGTTTATTATTAATCAATTTTACAGCATTTTCGTTTATATCTACCCCATGAACTTTCAATCCATGATTGGCAAACATAACTGCTGTCGGTAAACCAATATATCCTAATCCTATAACACAAACTTTTTTATCCATAACAAAAAAATCTCCTTTATTCTTGCCTAAATTTCAAACTTAATTGCTATTATATCGAAAAATTTTAAATGAAGATAGACTTGTAAAATGATTATAAACAAATAAAAAAGCAACCAGTCTTTTTATATGATAAATTTCTTTATAAGTCAACAGACATTGTTGACAAAAACTGAAAATCCTTGACCAGTTGAAAATTTAAAATCCGATGAAGAATACCATCGGATTTTAAACAATAAAATCAAAATATTATATTTGAAAAGATTCAGGCTTTTTATTTATTAATCCAAAATGAAATAAAATGGCTTGTACAATCCTTGCAGAAGCCTTGCCATCCCCGTAAGGATTCGATGCTTGTGCCATTCTATTATATGAATCTTCATCAACAAGCAATTCTTTCGCCAATTGATAAATCGTTTCTTCATTTGTTCCAGCAAGCTTTAAAGTTCCTGCTTCAATTCCTTCAGGCCGTTCGGTTGTATCTCTTAAAACGAGAACTGGGACACCTAATGATGGCGCTTCTTCTTGAACACCTCCGGAATCAGTTAAAATAATGTAAGATCTTGAAGCAAAGTTATGGAAATCAAACACTCCTAACGGTTCAATTAAATGAATTCTTTCATCATTTCCTAAAATCTCATCTGCAATCTCGCGAACAGCAGGATTTAAATGAACCGGATAAACGACTTGTACATCAAGAAACTCATCTACTATTCGTTTAATAGCTCGAAACATATTTTGCATCGGCTCTCCTAAATTTTCGCGTCGATGAGCTGTGAGCAAAATCATTCTGTCGCTTCCGATTTTCTCTAATACTTCATGTGTGTAGTTTTGTTTGACAGTTGTTTGCAGTGCATCAATTGCCGTATTTCCAGTAATAAAAATAGATTCTTCTTTTTTATTTTCACTGATTAAATTTTCATAAGCTTTTTTTGTAGGAGCAAAGTGTAAATCTGCCAATACACCAGTAAACTGACGATTCATTTCTTCTGGAAATGGAGAATACTTGTTCCATGTACGTAATCCCGCTTCAACATGACCTATTGAAATATGATTATAAAACGCTGCTAAACTTGCCACAAAAGTAGTCGTTGTATCACCGTGAACGAGAACAATATCTGGTTTGACACTTTTCATGACATCATCTAAACCTTGTAATGCTCTTGTCGTAATATCAACCAATGTTTGTCGTTCTTTCATAATATTTAGGTCATAATCAGGTCTAATCCCAAAAATTTCTAAAACTTGATCAAGCATTTGCCGATGTTGTGCTGTTACGGTCACAATGGATTCAATTTTATCAGGATATTTTTCCAATTCCTTTACAAGAGGAGCCATTTTAATCGCTTCAGGTCTTGTTCCAAAGATTGTCATGACCTTAATTTTTGCCAAATTGATCACCTGCAATATGAAAAGTTTCGCAAACTATGATTTATTTTACTATATAAAAAATTTAAAGACCATAAGTGTTTATAAATAAAAGCCTGCCAACAGAAGCAAGCTAAATATTTTTTAATTCCTGCCTATCGAATAATATTTAAGTCGATATTTTTTTATTTCCTCTAAAGAATAACAATTCCTCCCATCAAACACATAGGGAGTCTTCATAAGCTCAACATATTTTCGGAGAGGAAATTGTTTAATTTCTTCCCATTCTGTTGCGATCAAAGCGATGTCGGCATTTTGAACGGCTTCCTCAATGGAGTGAGCATATTGAATGGAATCTCCTAATACGGACTTGGCGTTGTCGATTGCAATCGGGTCATAGCCTACAACAGCTGCTCCTTCTTTTACTAATTCCTTCGCCATGACAATCGAAGCCGCTTCACGAACATCATCTGTGTTCGGTTTGAACGAAAGGCCAAGAATGGCACATTTTTTGCCGTTTAAAGAGCCAAAGATCTGCTTTGCTTTTTTGACAAGCTTTACTTGCTGTTTATTGTTCACTTTAATGACCGCTTCTAAAAGCTCAAATTGATGTTGGACATTACCGGCTATTTGGACAAGAGCTTTCGTATCCTTTGGGAAGCAGGAGCCTCCATAGCCGATGCCTGCTTTTAAAAAGTGAGGACCAATTCGCTGATCAAGTCCTATCCCATAGGCAACATCTTCAATATTGGCCCCGACCTTTTCACAAATATTCGCGATTTCATTAATAAAGCTAATTTTTGTGGCTAAAAAGGCATTTGCGGCATATTTGATCATTTCTGCACTACGAATGCTTGTTTGGACAATTGGAATGTGAAATGGTTCGTACAGGCGGGCAACTTGAGCACTTGCTTCTCGTGAATTTGCACCAATGACAATGCGATCGCCATGAAACGTGTCATGAATAGCCGAACCTTCCCTTAAAAACTCTGGATTGGACACCACTTCAATTGGATATTGTCGTACATTCCACTCTGTTATCCATTCTTGTATTTGATCATTCGTGCCAACAGGTACCGTACTTTTCGTGACGAGGATGAGAGGTCCGTTTATGTTTTCAACGATGTCCTTCACGACCTTTTGAATGTAAGATAAATTCGCTGATCCATCTTCATTTTCTGGAGTGCCGACCGCCACAATGATGATTTCTTTGTTTCGATAAGCTTCTTTCGCATCGGTGGTAAAAAATAAGCGACCACTCTGAATATTTTGTTGAATGAATGGATCTAACCCAGGCTCGTATATCGGTGATATTCCTTTTTTTAACATATTTATTTTATATTCATCTATATCCATACAAGTCACATCATGGCCGACCTCAGCTAAACAAACACCTGTTACAAGACCAACATACCCGGTGCCAGCAACCGCTACCTTCACGTTATTCCACCTCAGTCAAATATTTTTGTCCGCTTTTTGCTCAAAATATCTTGTAAATATTGATAAAGCTCATCTTTTAGTTCTCTTCTCTGTAATCCAAAATCAATGGTTGCTTTAATAAACCCAAGCTTATCTCCAACATCATAGCGTTTTCCTTTAAAATGATAGGCGATGACTTGCTGAGTTTTTAATAATTCTTTTAGCGCATCTGTTAATTGAATTTCTCCACCTGCTCCAGGCTTAAGGTTAGCTAAAATATCAAAAATCTCCGGCATTAAAATATATCTTCCCATAATCGCACTTGTCGATGGCGCTTCTTCAACAGATGGCTTCTCTACTAAATTAGCAATTTGATAAACATTTTGTTCAAGAGCAGGCAAATGCTGATCAACGATTCCATATTTTGAAACGTCCTCTTTATTGACCTCCTGCACACCAATGACAGACGCCCCATATTTCTCAAACACATTCATTAATTGTTTTAAGGAAGGAACCTCTGCTTGAACGATATCGTCCCCTAACATGACAGCAAATGGTTCATTCCCGATAAATGTTCGGGCACAATGAATGGCATGTCCCAGCCCTTTCGGCTCTTTTTGGCGAATATAATGGATATTCGCTAAATTAGAAATTCGTTGAACTTTGTCTAGAAGCTCCCACTTCTCTTTTCTCGCTAATGTCTCTTCAAGCTCATACGATTTATCGAAATGGTCTTCAATCGCCCGCTTTCCTCTTCCCGTTACAATCATAATATCTTCAATTCCAGATCGAACCGCTTCTTCTACAATATATTGAATCGTAGGTTTATCAACAATTGGCAGCATTTCTTTTGGCTGAGCTTTTGTTGCCGGTAAAAACCTCGTACCTAATCCAGCTGCAGGGATAATCGCCTTTTTTATTTGCATGTTATTCCTCCAATTTCAAATAAAATTCTTCTTTATTATCAATTTTATTGTAAAAATACTAGAAGTTAATAAAAAATATGTAAAGAATATCTAAAGAATGATAACGGACCCAACAAAAATTTACAATTTTTTTATTGCCGAATGATTGGACAAAAAATATAATGAAATTTAGGATATGATTTTTAAATGAGGATGGGTCGAATGAGAACAGAAAGACAAAAGAAAAAACGCAAAAAAATACTATGGATTACCCTTTCCGTATTAGCTTTTCTTATTATTGGTACAGGAAGCTACGCCTATTACATATGGCAAAAAGCAGCATCAACGATTGCTAATATTCAAGAAGATATCGGTCGCGATAAATCGGAAAAACGCCAAGAGAAAGTAAATTTTAGCAAAAAGGACCCCATTTCTATATTGTTAATGGGTGTTGATGAACGAAAAGGAGACCGCGGTCGATCGGATTCATTAATTTTCATGACGGTAAATCCGAATAAAAAATCGATGGAAATGGTAAGCATTCCGCGTGATACGAGAACCGAAATTGTCGGAAAAGGTATTCAAGATAAAATTAACCACGCCTACGCGTTTGGCGGCACAGAAATGGCGATTAAGACGGTGGAACACTTTTTGGATGTTCCGGTTGACTACTTTGTGAAAGTCAATATGGAAAGCTTTAAAGATATTGTCGATGCTGTTGGTGGAGTGACGGTGGAAAATAACTACGCCTTTTCCTATGAAGGCTATACGTTTAAGGAAGGAAAAATTCATTTAAATGGTGATGAGGCGCTTGCTTTTACCCGAATGCGAAAGCAAGATCCTCGAGGGGATTTCGGGCGCCAAGAACGACAACGCCAGGTGATCCAAGCAGTTATCGAAAAAGGGGCGAGCATTTCATCCATTACAAAGTTTGGGGAAATGTTCAAGGTTGTGGAAGACAATGTCAAAACGAACTTAACATTTGATGAAATGTGGGACATTCAAGAAAATTATAAAGATGCTCGCCAAACATTAATACAACATCAAATCAAAGGATCTGGTACAAAAATTGATGGAATTTACTATTTGATCGTACCAGAGGAAGAACGCCTTGCTTTATCTCAAGAATTAAAAGAGCATTTAGAGCTCACTCCGAATACTGCCAGCAACGAGTAAAGTCAAATATTAACGGGATGAGAAAATCAATCTCATCCCGAATTTTTGCATGTTATAAACAAGCATTTATTGACATATAGGGTAATGTTTTTTCAGGCTCATTACGGCTTTTGATAAGGCTCTTTTCTAAAAGATTGTTGCTTTACAACCTTAGCTTTTCAACTGTCCAGGCAAGCGACACGCTTGCTATGTCACACTTTAGTGTGACGTGAACCGAACAAAAGGCGATGGTCGGACAAATGATTTGTCCGACCACGTGCTTTGTTCGGTTCATGGACAGTCGAAAAGCAACAAAGTTTACGAAAATAGCCCTTGATAAAAATAATTGATTAAATAGTCAGCCCAAACTTTATTTCCTTTCTCATTAGGTTTATTATTTTCATCCACTAAATAAGTTTTAAGCTCTTGATTATCTTGCTCAGGCCAAGCTGTCCAATGGTCAAGAAAAATATAATCGTTCTCTTCTGCATATTCCTTCAATCGCTCCACTTGACGCGGATAATTCACAGCATTATAAAGAGGGTGAGCGGGCTGTAGATAAATCGTCACTTCTGGGTTCGCCTTTTGAACTTCATTTAAAATAGACGTTATGTTTTGAATAGTGTTTTCAATCCCTACTCCGCCACCGTTGTCCTTTAATATAAACGGCTCAAACAAAAGGACATCTGGTTTTTCGGCCACAATCTTTTCATATAGATTCTCTGCGATGACATCTTTTGTCGTTTTCCCTTCATCTGAGTATATTGAAATATTAAAATAGTGGTTATAGTTCTTTTCCAAATTCTCTTTTAAACGATTTGGCCAAGCCTGTTCATCGGTAGAGGTTGCTTCCGAGCCATAAATGACAAAGTTCAAAGGCACATCAGTTTCCGCAGCCTTTTCGACCTTTTCTACTAATTCATCTGGAAGATGCCGTACAACGTCATATTGTTCACTCGCATCCTTTTTCTCCGCTTTTGTGATAGATTCTGAAGCATTTACATGTCTTTTAATCTTCCCGTTCCAATACAAATGGCCAAAGATGATCACAAATAATGTCATAATGCAGGTCACTACTGCCATCCATTTTTGCACGTTTTTCCCCCCATAAATGTACATGATTCAACAAAATTATATCGAATCATAGGAAATTATGTCCATTGATGGAGGAAATATAATATATTAACTTTAAAAGAGATGAGCCTGACAGCTTATCTTTAAATCAGCGAGTCAACGGCGGAAAAGAAAAGTGATCGTCATCCTCTAGCATATCGGGACTTTTGATGAAAACACGGCCTCTGAAACTATAACAATGAAACTATTTTTCTACCAAGCTTTGCAAAAATGAACAGATGAAGAGGCAAGCACGTCCTTATTAATCATCCTCCCATTCTCGTTCATCATCTCGATAAATCCCACGGTCTTCCGCTATTAACTCTGCAATTTGTTGTTCTCGATCCTGATATGTACCGACTAAATAAGTGGCCGTCTTCCATTTATCAAATAAAATCGGATATCTTTTTCTGACAAGAATTCTTTCGTTATTTTTCAGCACGACAATTGTACCTTTTTCGTGCTGCACCATCGTTCTGATCCCGCATTGGGAAAACCATTGACAATCAACGTTCTCCATCGATTTTGTCGGAAAAAAGCAGAGCTTAAAATGATCAGAGATGTAAACGGGAAGGAGGCGGTGTCTTGGAAGTACTTTTTTCGCTGAGTCGATTCTCCCTTTTAAAGTGGCGCCATGGAAATCACAATTCTCCATTAAAATTTGCTTCGGGGATTTCGCTACTTGGACTTTTTTATATTTTTCAATAACAGTAGTAAAAAGTTCTCCATACTCATTAAAATATGGCAAAAGTGCAAAGGTATCCCGATAAATGAAATATGTTGAATATGTTTTCAATCGAAATTCCTCCTTATTTTCCTTTTCTTACGCCTTCGCTTTTAAGAGATAGATACTTTTTTACTATTAACAGTAAGTGGACGATTGCTTCGAGTCTCATCAAAAGTGGAAGTTGCCGAAAGCAACAAAGTTTGTGAAAACAGCACTTTTTCTTATACCGCCTCCCTTTCATTATGATGTCTTTCCTTTAACTGGGGGTCTTAGAAGCTGTTCAGAGGAGAAGAATTCATTGGAGCAAAAACAACTATTGTCAAACCTATTATAGCGAAAGGAATTGGATGAATTGTTAAAAATATGTAAATTTTTAGTTATTTTTTCTTATATTTTATTGATAAAAAGCTACTGAAACTCCCATAAAATCGTCCATTTTTGTTTTTCTTTTACTACATAAACATTTTGCCAAATGGTAAATGTTCCAAATTTACTATGAAAGTCTATTTCAACGGGTACTACATAAACATTCGTGAAAGTAGGCCCTTCTTTCATCATTTTCCAAGAAGATAATTTTTTTGCTTCATGCACTTTATAAGAAAAAGTCGTTACACCAAAATGACTCATATAAATATGGGATCGCTCCGTCACATAACTATTCTTCGAAAACCGTTCTTTCATTTTTGAATGAAACAAATCCCACGAGCTCCCGAAATCCCCTTTTTGTTCATATCGATAAAACGTATTGACGACATCTTCCGGTTTCTTGCTTTTCATGCTGGAAATAAAAAAAAGAACGAATATGAATAGCACAACGACCATTATGATAACAATAAACGGCTGATGCTTTCTCCGTATTTTCAAGGCGGAACACACCTTTCCCTATCGATAGTTCATTTTATGGAAAATTGAAGACAAATATTATGAAAAATCTTGAACATAATACAACCTTTCGCCAACATAAAATGAATGGAACTAATTAATGGGAGGTTATAAAAATGGAGTTTTTAGGACTTATCCTATCTGTTGTCATTGCCATTTATTTAGCATTGGATTCCCCGAAATATGGAAAAAACCCTTGGCTATGGGGGGTTCTCGGTTTCATTTTTAGCCTTTTAACATTAGGAATTTACCTTATTCAAACGAATCGAAAGGTAGCTGGATGGATTCTCCTTGTGATCGCCATACTTTATTGGCTATTCATTATATTTGTCGTCATTGGAATCGTCGCATTTTATTCTCTATATTCATAAGAAAAGCGAAAGCGCCCCGCTTAGCGACGTATGAACTGGACCGCTCCGCATGAGATAAAGGAAACACGAAGAGCGAAAGCGTCGATGTTGACTTATCGGAAGGAGGAGATGGAAATTCACTAGTCGCTGGGCGTCTTTCGCTAGACATCAATAACCTATTTGAAGCTGACTCCTTTTTATCTTTCGTTAATGAATATTTCAACTTGTACTTGCCGCTTGAGGTTTTAAATCCTTATTCGTTCTTGAAATCATGAGCTGATTTACCGTTTTTGCCGTTTTTGCCATCGCCGCGTTTTTCATGCAATTTCCGCAATTTTTACAGCCTGCCGAACTTAATTTACACATATTTCCTTACCCCTTTATACTTAAAATTTTTCAGACGGTCCATCCAATTTCTGCGCCACTCCTTCAAGGCCGTTGAAGTTTTAGCAGAGAATGCCGCCTAGAAAAACACCGTTCAGCGACTCCTGCACTTTGAAGCATTTAACTTTTTAAAAGTTAAACAGAAAGTGATGGCATCGCTGAACGTTTCGTCCCACTTTTATACAACAATGGAGCGAAAAGCCAATATTTCATACACCGAATGTTTGTTTATGCAACAAAAAAAGCCAGCTATATTATGTAAAATCATAATATAACTGGCTATTATTTATATTTTAGCTCTACACTAATAGAGTCCATATAAATAATACAGTTCAATATTCAGTTGAAAGCTCGATCGATTCACGTTTTAAATCGGGCAGCTGATTTAAAGGTGAACCTCGTTAATCAAATCATAATTCATATTTTTGCTTGTGTCAATATTTATTTTGAATTTTCTTAAAAAAGATTTTGTGCTGAAAATATACATGGAGGTGTGTTCCTTTATCTTCTCTCTTTTGTTGCTTCCCTAAACGCAATGAATAGCCTCCCCCACCGTTCATCATTTTTCACTAGCTGTTCAGGGTGAAACTGTGTCCCAACAATCCATTGATCACCTGCCCCTTCAATCCACTCGGGATAACCATCATCTGACCATGCGGATACAACTAGTCCTTCTCCAACCTGATCAATAACTTGACGATGAAATGAGTTTACATCAACGTTTTTTTGCTGC
Organism: Bacillus alveayuensis; assembly: GCA_030812955.1. Classification (GTDB taxonomy): domain Bacteria; phylum Bacillota; class Bacilli; order Bacillales; family Aeribacillaceae; genus Bacillus_CB; species Bacillus_CB alveayuensis. Next base: position 1,161 of record JAUSTR010000002.1, on the reverse strand, counting down.
AGCCATTGAAAGGCACGGCAATCTTCTTCTAATTGTATGGTGTGAACAGCTTTTGTCCCAATGATTCCCTTCATTTCTTGGTGATGTCGTTCAGCATTGACTCCTTCTAAATTTTTCAATGATCCTCCGAATAGCTCGTTTATCATTTGCATACCACGACAGATACCAAAAGCAGGAAGCTTTGCCTCGATAACTTTTTGGAGGAAAACCATTTCAAAGCTATAACGCTCTTCTCCCGTTTCCCGTAATGAACTTAACCGTGCAGAGTGATTGTTGAAGGGATTGCTAAGGAAAAAGAAACTGCTGAAGCATTAACACTTTTTGCTTCTCGGCAAATTTTCTATGTCCGCCTTCCTGAAGTGAAAGGTACAACTGGTACGGCAGCATTTATTACTGATGACGTACTTTACGCAGGTCCTGCCTACACATGGACTATGAATCATGTAGTTCCAGTCTCTGATCCATTGGAATTATTTAAAGTTCAAATCGAAACGGTTGGCGAATCAGTAAAATCTTAAATGAAAAGGAGAACTAAACATGTCAGTTACCTTAAAAGCATTAGCCAAAACGATTCGTAGTAAAAATGCAGGGACAGATAAAATTACTTTTGATATCATATTCCGTGAAAAGGAACAATACGAGAAAGTAAAACAAAGTAAATGCTTAACAAAAGAAACGATCGCCAAGCTTTATGATATTGACGAAAGCCGTATTACCGACTTCGTTGAATACGATCCCGCCTATGCCATAAAATTTACGATTAAACGGAGCCGCCCAAGCGGCGACCCAGGTGAAGGAGATGTTTTCGGATCTCAACAATATGCTCCTTTACTTGATGTAGAAATTGACTAAACAGTATTTTAACAGCTTCAGCCTTGTACATTCAGAAGGAATCGCTTCTTTTTATTTACGAACTAATATGTACTTGGCTGGGGCTTTGTTTACGCTATTTTCTTCATTTCATTAACTTGTATTTCCGAATATATTGAGTCAAATCTCCCTCTTCTGTCGGCCATTTCCCTATTTCTATAAGTCACTATCATTGTGGACACGTTCTTTATAACAATAATGTAGATGAGCAAATTCCCTAACATATATTTACATCCAAACAAAAAAGGAGACAGGAATCCAACTCCTTGGTTAGATTAGATGCGCTACCAA